>CBDVBD010000048.1:0-20537 GCA_965372135.1 uncultured bacterium
AGGAGAGGTTTGGAGAATCAAGAATATTTATACCACCGGAACCAGAATTTCCCTCTATTATGTTATTTACAATGGTAGGGCTGGACTCGTAGCAATAGACTCCGCTTCCAGAGTTACCACTTATGGTACAATGATTCACTGTCGAATTGTTAATTTGATAGAAGGAAATCCCGCTACCAGAATTCCCTGTTAGCACGCAGTAATTTACGATTGCGTTACAGTCACCATGAATCGAAATCCCACTGCCAGTGTTACTGTTAACTGTGCAATGGCTGATAGTAGGATTGCTATTATTAGTAATTCGAATTCCGCCACAAATATACGAAGCAATATTCCCGCTGATAGTGCAGTTTTCAATGATCGGATCCGATCCAGAGTTACAGTGTATACCTGCTGCATAAGGGGCAACATTCATTGTAATCATGCAATTTTCGATGATGGGGCTGGAATTAACACAGGCAATTCCGCCGCCTTCATCAGCCGTATTACTGGTTATGGTGCAATTGGTGATGGTGGGATTAGAGTTATACAGTAAGATTCCTCCGCCATCGAGGTAGAAGTTATCAATAATGGTACAATGGCTTATATTGGGATTGGATTGATAACAGTAAATTCCACTTGAATAGCTGCCGGTAATGTAACAATATTCAAGGCGACTGGTGTCATCGGTAGTATGTAGGAAATCTAATCCTCCCCATGTATTATTGCTAAACGCTGGTTGGAAATATATCTGATTACTTTCAGTTCCCAGTGCTTCTAAGTACCCATAGATTGAGAAGCGATATATGTTACTGCCGGATCCAAGAAAATAGAAAACTGCTCCTGGTTCAATGGTTAGCAAATCTCCGTCTGCGACAGAAATTTCGCCCTCGACGACATAAATTGTATCTTCGAGTATACCACTTAATGAACCGGATAAAAGTATACCTTCCGGAATTTGGAGTAATGTTACTTCGGGTAATGTCACTGAAATGTAAAAGAACTGATTCAAGAGATTCTCAGATGTAAAACCTTCGTGGCGGATGAAAACATCATAGTTGCCTGGAGTAAGATCAATTTGATAATATCCTGTTGAGTCTGTAAAGATAGAGTCGGTAATTGCACTTGGAGTTAGGGCTACGAATAGTATTCTTGTCTCAGAGTGGTTTGACTGGTTTTCCAGGTAGCAGTATCCGTCTATGGTGATTCCATAGGATACCACAGAGAGTATCATTAGCCCAATGATGGCGAGAGGAACAGTTTTGTAACACATAACAACCTCCCAATTTAGATTAAAGGTTGATGGGTAGTTTGAAGTAAAGGAAAGTTCTTTTTAATCTACCCCTTCAAATGTGACCGGAATCTGATGATGTGGTCAAGGATGGTAAGAGAATCTTTGAAAGGGATGTTAGTCAAATATAATGAAAGATTCCCCCTATGTCAACTCTCATTTTTTTCCATGGCGAATATTTTACAATTGTAAAATTTATCGGGTAATTAACTCAGTCTGGGTGATCCTTGGTAGAAATCTCGCTTAAGTATAAGGATTAGTATGTGAATGTTAGCAGCCCAATCCCCCACCCACCCGCCCTGGGATTGGGCTGTTCCTGTTCACCCGACTGAAGTCGGGTGTTAGTACAATTCTGTCAGGATTGCATCCGGCAGCTGCCGGACTGACCTGCTTCTGGATTCCTGGTGCTAATGGGCAAGAATTTTGTAGGAATGACAGTACCGTATCACTAATATATCATCGAAAAATGTGTTGATATTGATTATGTGAAAGTATATATTATTGGGGTAGCGATTGTCCGGTAATTTTTACGGAGGTGGATCATGAAGGTTAGAAGTATAATTGGTTGTGTTTTATTGGTAGTGTTTGTTTTGAGTGGGGTGTTGTGGGGGACGCCGGGGGATGTGGTGCAGAGTTTTCCTACACCGGGAAGATGTCCGACCGGGTTGACTTATGGGGACGGGGTGTTGTGGGTGGCGGATCGGTTGAGTGATTCGTTGTATGCGATCGATCCGGTGAATGGGGATGTGAAGCGGGTGATTCCGGCACCGGGATTTATTCCATTGGGATTGGCGTGGGATGGGGAATACTTGTGGTGTGTGGATGAGGAAGAGGATCGTATCCTGCGAGTGGATGTTAGTACGGGAATTACGGTGAAGAGTTTGTGGTGCCCGATGGATAGTCCAAAGGGATTGGGGTGGGATGGGGGGAATCTGTGGCTGTGTGACGACCGGGAGGATGAGATCGCGCAGATTTCGATTGATGATGGGACCACGATTGTGTCGTTTCCGTCGCCGTCCAGCTCGCCGCAGGGGTTGGCGTGGGACGGGGAATATTTGTGGTGTTCGGACCGGACGCGTGATCGGATCTATATGATGGAGCCGGAACATGGGGAGGTTTTACTCAGCATAGATGCTCCCGGGAAGTACGCCAGGGGATTGGCGTGGGTGGATGGGATGTTGTGGAATGTGGATTATCAAGCTGATTCCCTTTACCAACTGGTGGTTAAGGATGGGATGCCGTATAAGATTAGTGATACCAAGACCCAGGAATTGATGGTGATTCATGAATCGAGGAATTACGGTCCGGGTCAGGTGAAGTGGTTGGATGTGTATGTGGCGGTACCGAAGGATCGACCGGGGCAGGAGATTAGCGAAAACATCGGTTATGATCCGGAACCATTGGAATTCCTGTTGGATAGATGGGGGCAGGAGGTGGCGCATTACGTTTGGGAAGATATGGAATTGACCAAGCGGCATCGGATTACGATGACCGTGGAAGCGGAGTTGTCGGATGTTCGGTGGTTTGTGTTTCCCGATGAGGTGGGGGATTTGGAAGATGTTCCCGAGGAACTCCGGGAGAGATATTTAGTGGATGAGGATAAGTATCGGATCGAAGACCCGATTATTCAGGATGCGGTGAAAGCGGCGGTAGGGGATGAGGTAAATCCGTATTGGATTATGCGAAAGGTGTACCGGTATGTGCGGGATCATTTGTTTTACGAACGGGTGGGGGGATGGAATGTGGCTCCGGCGGTGTTGGAGCGGGGGAATGGATCGTGCAGTGAATACAGTTTTGTGTTTATTGCGATGTGCCGGGCAGCTGGGTTGCCGACGCGGTATGTGGGGGCGGTGGCGATTCGGGGGGATGATGCGTCCACGGATGATGTGTTTCATCGCTGGTGTGAATGTTTTTTGCCGGGGTATGGCTGGGTGCCGATCGATCCATCGGGGGGTGACCGAGATAGTCCCGCGAGGGTTGCGGAATCTTTCGGGCATGTGGCGAACCGGTATGTGATTACCACGGAAGGCGGGGGGGCATCCGAATATTTAGGTTGGGGATATAATGCGGATGAAAAGTGGACGTCGGAGGGACCGGTGAAGGTGCATGTGGAGACTATCGGGGAATGGAGTCCTGTGGAAAAGGATTGATGTTCAAGACTGCAGGGTGACCCCACCCTCAGCAAAGAATTTTACTTCAGCGTGTGGAATGTGTATGCCAGGAAGAATGTGGCGGCGTACTATTGGAACGAGGTGGATAACGAGCAGGACAGGTTGGAGGGGTGGAGTACGATCCCGGTGATTGGATTGGAGTTTGAGTTTTAACAGTCAGTGAATGAAGAAGACCTCACGCAGAGGCGCAGAGAACGCAGAGCTCACCTAAAATTAGAGGATGGTGCTATTTGATTAGCACCATTTTTTTTATGGCGGTGAAGTTAGCGGTGTGGATGTAGTAGAAGTAGATGCCTGATGGCAGTGGTACGCCATCGAAGAATTCCGAATGAGTTCCAGTGTCGATTTGTTGGTTAAGTAGGGTAGTTACTGTTTGTCCTAAGGTGTTGTATATGGTTAAGGTGACATGGGAAGAATGGGGCAGGTCGAAGCGGATAGTGGTGGTGGGGTTGAAGGGATTGGGGGTGTTTTGGTGTAAAGAGAAATTTAATGGTTTCAAATCATTTTGATCGACACTTTCCGGTATAATGGTCAGACTTGCAGGACAGATAATAGGAGTTTGAACGCTGTTATTATGAATTAATACATCCGCTTCATAAACAACCCCTATATGCGCAGTATCAGGTGCTTGATAAGATGCGAGAATGTCTTCCCATCCACCGGGAGGGATAATTCCGCTGTCGGGAAAGACTGTCATCCAGGGTTCATCTGTTTCAAAGTCTCTGTTTTCGAAAGATATCTCGATATTAAAGATGAGTTCACCGGTTCCTAAATTGCAAATACGGAAGTCAGTTTCTGTGGAGTGACCGGGGGGCAGGTAGAAATGGAGGGTGGTGACATCAACGACAATGATAGGACATGTTAAGTGGAAATCCAGGGTTACAGTGCTGTCGGAGACGATTTCTACGGTGTCCGTTTCGGAGATGTAACCAAACTTAGAGGTAGTGACTGGATAGGTACCAACGGGTATGTTCTGAAACTGATAGCTACCTGAAGAGTCCGTCCGGGTTGTATCTGTTTCGAGAACTACGATAGCGTTGTCAATTGGAAGAGTGGTTACGGCTTCAAGGACTCTTCCGTTGAGGTTTCCGGGGTTGGCGGTGGGATACATTTCTAAGGTGAAGAGCATGTCACTGGGCGCGGCTTGAGCCAATCCTACCAAAGTCCAATAGGCAGGGTTCCATTCATTGGTGAAGGCTAAGCCGCCGGAGCTTTGGGTGGTACAGCCGGGTATCATGGATACAGTGTAACTGAATCCGGTTGGGAAATGGTTATAGGGATCATACTGGTGGATGGTGGTGGCGGGGGTGCCGGATTGGTCGAAAATCCAGAGCCAGGGACCGTTGGGGTCGGCATTATCCCATGCCATGCCGGTGGGTAGGGCGATTCCGGTGTTTGCCTGGGAATAGATGGTACCGTCTCTGCCGAACTCGTACAGCATTCCTGCAAAAGTTTGTGCCCAGAAATGATCATAGGCAGGATCGTAGGCTAAGGCACGACAGGGGCTGATGGGACCGTTGATGTTCATACCCGGCATGGGAGTGCCGGTGGTGTCGAAGGCATGTATGGTGTAGGAGTCTGATCCGTACAAGTATGTTCCGTCGTAAGTTAGATCGCGCCATCCCCACACGCTGGTGCTCCATTGGTCGAATTCATCGACGTAATTACCCTCATTATCCAACCGGTAAACTTTGTTAGGCATGCTGCCGGAATTAGCGCCGGTAATCCAGAAGGTGTTGTATGCATATTCGCATCCAAGGAGTTGAGTGTCGTTGCATGTATCACCGGCGTTTGTGTAGAATAACATGTCCCAGGGATCTGTATAGGCAGATGATGCCAACAGGCACAAAAGTAGTATTGATGATAATACTAAATTATATCGCGTCATGATCCCTCCAAAGTAAGTTTGAATGTCAGGATCACAGGGATCCTGACCTACTGCAGGGTGGGGACACCCTGCAGCACAGAACTCTTATTACTTGATCAAGATTAGTTTTTTCACAGCGTTGAATTCTCCGGCGTGGATGCGATAGAAATAGATACCGGATGATAAGGAGTTTCCGTCGAAGGTTGCCTGGTGAGTGCCTGGGGTCATTTCCTGGTCGATCAATGTGACAACTTCTTGTCCCAAGATGTTGTGTATAGATAAATTGACATGGGACGATTGAGGTAGATCGAACCGGATTTTGGTGGTGGGGTTGAATGGGTTGGGGTAGTTTTGGTGCAAGGCGAATTCCAGGGGCAGCGGATTATTGTTTTCAGGAGCATCACTGCTGATATTCACAATGACCGGGATTTGGACCGGATCAACCAAACTGTTGTTGTTAATGATGATGATGCCTTCGTATACGTCATAGAACTGGGCGCTGTCGGGCATGTCGAAATATAGGGTGATGAGTTGGGATTGGCTGGGTCCGATGTCGCCGATTTGTGGGGAATAGGTTAGCCAGGGGTTATCCGTAAGGGGTCTTAAGCGGTCGGTGTCGGTGGAGTTTGGATTCTGTGCAGGATTTGGTGGGGAGAATGGGGAATGGTCGGGGAGTTCACCCAATACCCAATCTTCGAGACCCTGCATAAATTCGACTTTGGTAGACGGAGAGGTAGTGTCAACCAGCGCTTCGAAGCTCAGAGCAGTGAACACGCTTTTGAACGTATCATTTTCATTTTGTAAAGCGACTGGGTGTCCGTTAATGTGCAGCAATGTAGTCCCCTCGCCCTCGATCTTGTCCGTCCACAAATTGCTGCCGGGGATGGCTGACTGGAGAGTGAAATACATGCCCTGGGCGAATGATCCGAATCCACCCTCACAACGGGGGGGCAACGTCCACCGGTCCTGTTCGGTGTCGGTGACCCCTAGATAGTCGTAAGGGAACTCGCCGGGGCTGAAGGTGCCGTAGCCTGGGTAACTGGCGTAGAAATAATCCTGGCTGGACAAGAACAGCGCACCGCCGCCGTCTAAGTATAATCCCAAGTTGAGCTCGTCCTCGGGGGTGAGGGTGTCATTGCCAAACAAACCCCAGCACTCCCCGGTGAACCAGATGACCAGGTCGTATTGTTCCATTTCGGTCACGTTGGGACCGGGTTGTTCGGGGCTGATGGACCAGTCGGTCATATAGAGATCGTAAGCAATGCGGGCAGAGTCCAGGGCATCGGTGTAGATATTTTGAACATCGTTGTAATAACCACCGCCGTTGTTAGGACCACCGTCATCATCCACCACCAAGATGTTTAATACCATCCCTCCGTACACGAATTCCAGCTCGAATGTCAGGTCACACAAACCAAGGTTGGAAATGGTGAAGCTCTCCTCGACGGTTTGTCCGACGGGAATATCAAGTTCCAGGGAAGAAATGTCCACGCCGATAATGGGGACGGTTCCCAGGAAGAAATCCAGCTCGGTGGTGTTTCCAGCGGTGATTTCTGCGGTATCTTGTTCGGTGGTGTAACCGTATTTTTCGGCACGGACTTCATAGGTGTCGACGGGGACGTCGGTGAACTGGTAGCTGCCGTTTATGTCGGTCCAGGAGGTATCCGCTTCCAGTATAACCGCAACATCTTCGATGGGGTTGTTGGTGTCGTTGTCGCGTACTTCGCCTTCCAGGTTACCGACCTGTCCGAATGCCATCACGGCAAACAGGGGGATAAGAAACATGAACCGGGTGACACTTGCCTCTATGGGGTTGTAGATTGGTTTGTGCAGCATATTGATCTTCCTCACGGATGATGGAACACGGATTTCAGTGCAAGTGAGGTTTCGAATAGTGAATCCCCACCCTCACGGGTGTTTGATGTCAATATAGCAAATTTTTGCAACTTATGCAACTATGTATGCGAGGATATTGAAGGTGTAAAGGTGTGAGAGTACCGGAGCGAAATCGGCGTTCACTAATGATGAACGCCGATCGGTAGTATCGTTATTTCCCTGCGTTTTGGGAAACATGTTTCCGGTTATTGGATCAAGAGCATTTTCTTTACATCAGAGTAGTTGCCGGATTGTAGTTGATAGAAGTACATTCCGGAAGTTAGGTGGGATCCGTCGAAGGTAATCTGATGGGTACCGGCGTTGATTTTTCGGTTGATCAGAGTGGCTACTTTTTGTCCTAAGATGTTATATATCGATAAGTTGACGTGTGATGTTTGTTGGATGCGGAATTTGATGATGGTGGTCGGGTTAAATGGGTTGGGATGGTTTTGATACAGGGCAAAATCCAGGTTGGACTGGGGGTCGTTATGAACGGTGTTGATGACCATTTCCACCATGACCGGGATGATGATCGTGTCGGTTAAGCTGTTGTTGACGACGACGATGTTTCCTTCGTAATGGTCACCGATTTCCGCTGTGTCCGGCATTTGGAAGTTAACAGTGATTAATTGGGATACGCCGGGTTCGATATTGCCGATTTCCGGCGACAGGGTCAGCCAGGGTTCGTCCGTTTCCAATAGTTGGGTTTTGTTTCGCCCGCCAGGCACACCTGCTGTGGGAGCTGCACCGGACACCCAATTGGCGAGGTTTTCCATGAACTGGGCTTTGGTAGAAGGCGGGGTTCCATCCATCAACCCTTCGAAACTCAATGCGGTGTATGCTGCTTTGAAGTTTGCCGTTTCGTACTGCTGCGCCGCGGATTGTCCTTCGATGATGAATAACGGGATTCCGTTTCCTTGGATCATATCGGTCCACAGCGTTTCCATCGGATACGGCACCGTGAGATTAAAATCCATTCCGTCGGCAAAGGATCCGGGACCACCGCTGCAGACACTGGGTGGGGACCACATGTCCTGGTCGGTGTATGTAACACCCAAGTAATCGAACGGAAACTGACCGGGTGAGAAGGAACCGGCGCCGGGATAGCTGACGTAGAAATAGTCCTGGCTGGAGAAGAACAATGAACCTCCGCCGTCCAAATATTGCCCCAGGTTGAGTTCATCGGTAGGGGTGATGGTGTCATTGCCGTAGATACCCCAGCATTCACCGGTGAACCAGATGACCAAGTCGTATTGCTCCATTATCGTTACATCCGGACCGGGTTGTTCCGGGCTGGTTAACCAATCTACCACATGGAAATCGAAGGGTAGTTCCGCTGCTTCCAGGGCATCAGTGAAAAATTGATGTACATCAAAGTAGTTGCCGTTGTTATTGATTGATCCGCCGTCGTCATCGACCACCAAGATAGAAGGTATCATCCCTTCGTAAGTGAAATTTAAGTCGAAGGTCAGCTCCCCCATGCCCATGTTAATGATATTAAAGGTTTCCTGGTGGGGTTCGCCAGGCGGTATTACCACGTCGAGTGATGAAATATCGATTTCTATAATCGGAATCGGTGGTAGGAAGAAATCCAATTGCACGGTATCCTGTGGGGTAATTTCAGCGGTGTCGGTTTCGGTGGAATACCCCATTTTAGAAGCGGTAACACTGTAGGTTCCCACTGGAATGCCGAGGAATGTATAGGTTCCTTGGGCATTGGTCCAGGCTGTGTCGTTTTGCAGCACTACTGTGGCTTCTTCAATGGGGTTATTGGATACCAAGTCACGCACATCACCAATCAGGCTTCCAACTTGTCCAAAGCAGACTGTAGTCCAGGTAAGCGTAAGCAGGATTCCTGCTAACAAGACATGAAACAATTTTAGTCTCATTGGTTTTCCTCCTCGTTGTGGACGAAAGAAGCAACGGTCTTTGGATTGGATATTTCTTAATTGTTTTGAGTGACGGTGCTGTGGTAATTTTAATATAATGAAAGTAAAGACGATTTGCAAGAGGTTTGGTGCATTATGACGATATTTTAGTGTCGGAAGGGTCATGCTGGTGCATATAAAACATCGGCACCCAGAATAGCGGGTGCCGATGTGGTTATTTCAGAAGTATTGATGGTCAGATTATTTGATCATTACCATCTTTTTTATGTCAGTAAAGTTGCTGGCATTGATTTTGTAGAAGTACACACCGCTGGCAAGTGAAGAACCGTTGAAATTGACCAGATGAGAACCGGCATCCAGGGGTTTATCAACCAAAGTCCAGATCTTTTGACCGAGGATATTATAGACCGCCAGGGTGACATGAGTGTTTTCCCTGAGGTCGAACCGGATTTCCGTAGAGGGGTTGAAGGGGTTCGGATAGTTCTGGTATAATGCGAACTCTTGAGGAATGATTTTGGTGATGTCATCGCCAACAGATTGCTCCGGGGTATAGACAAGCACTATGCCCTGATCGGTGGACGCATAGCGGTGATCTTGGTCGATGACATGTATGTCCATTATTCTGTGTTCGCTGAGGACCGTATCCACCTGCCAGGCTGCTAATGGAGTTTTGAAAATTATGTACCCATCATCACCCGCAGCCCATGCCACCTGTTCACTCTGATACCTGACTGCATTAAGAGGGGTGCTGTCTGGTGCCGTAGTTTCGTTCCAATTAGTGTCACCAATAATGGTTTCAAGGATCGTTCCATAGATGGAGACGCCGATTCCTTGTTCCGTATCCAACATATCGATGGATCGGATTGAACGAAAACCGGTCGCATGTACTTCTGAATACTGGTAATACCAGTTAGCTCCCCCATTGTTGGTGTGGAGGATGATGCCGGTGTGATTCTGCCAGTTATACCCTGAGCACCAGCCATTTTGGTCGTCAATGAAATCGATGGAATATAAGTAGTCGGCGTTGGATGGTGCGAATTGAGCAGACCAGTTTGCGCCGGCATCAGTGGTGTGCCTGATGATTCCACCGATCCCACAATACCAGCCTTCCTGGCTGTTTATAAAAGACAAGCTGTTGGCGGATGACGCCAAAGCTTGATCCCAATCTTGACCGCCGTTGGTGGTTCCCCATATCCTATTGTTGCTTAGCGCCCACCCCGTGTCGCTGTCCAGGAAATAAATGTCTGTTAATCCACCGCCTCCAGCTTCCATCAGGATTGTCTGCCAGCTGTAACCGCCGTCTGTGGTGTGCACTACGATTTCGGGAGCTGCTCCGAAACTCTGAAAATCCACTCCTCCCGCTGCCCAGCCTTCATTTTCATCCAGGAAAAATATCGACCGAAGATGTACTTCCTGGTGGTATTTCGTGTATGTCCAAGTGCTGCCTTGGTCAATGGATCTGGAGGCGATTGCACCGTAACCACCGGCTCCGGCAAAGGTTCCTTCGCCACCGACAGCCAGGTAGATATCCTGCAAATCCAGGTAAGTAAGGTCGGTATAACTTCCTCCGATTTTTTCATAGCTCCAGGTGTGGAACGAACTGTCACTATGCAGGAAGTTCCCCCTTCTGCCCACAACTCTGACTTGAGTCGAATCAAGCGCCACCAACGCTATTGGTTCAAGGAGCATTGAATAGGAAGTGGAGTCCCAGGTTGCACCCCCATCACGAGTTCTGTACACATCGCCGTAAATTCCGCAATAGAATCCAGTTTGATCGTTTAAGAATACTACATCGGTGAGATTGCTGACAGAGAAATTGCGGATCGAAGTCCATATCTGACCACCATCGGTGGTTTTCCATGCGGAAATTCCGGCAGCAGCCCAGATTTCGTTTTCGTTGACGTAATCTATTGCGTACACTTGGTTGATAGCAGGGGTTGTTCCTATTATCCAAGTATTTCCTCTGTCTTCTGTGGTCCAGATTTCCCCGTCATCGAAACCCAATGCAAAGGTAGAATCATCATGGGTTGATACTGACACTACGTCGGCACTGGTGGCGAGAGTAACACTTGACCACGAATCACCGGAATCAGTCGTTATGGCAAGTGTGCCACTATCTCCTGCCGTGACAGCGAATTGGTTGCCATAACAGGAGATAGCATTCATGTTGACTGATGAAACTATTGATTGCTCCCATAAGACTCCACCATCGGTGGAACGATACACGATTCCTGAATCCGCAGCAGCCACTACTGTGGTGGTTGAGGGGAAGTGATCAACGGCGTTCATTGCAGCGCGAACTGGAATCGGCTGTACCTGGCTCCAATCCCCCATTAATGGTGCTGTAATCAGGATTAATGATCCGAGCATTGAAAGGAAAATAAATGATGTTCTCATGAGAGTCCTCTAAAAAAGGATCGGCGTCCGCCTCGCGACGGACGCCGATTATAGGTGTTTACATTCATCAGTAACCAAACGGTTTACTTCATCATTACCATCTTCTTCATATCAGTGTATTGACCGGCTTTGATACTGTAGAAATAGACACCGGATGCAAATGCACCGCCATTGAAGCTGACCAGATGTGATCCGGCATCCAGGGGCTCGTCGACTAAGGTCAAGACATTTTGACCGAGGATGTTATAGACCGCCAGGGTGACATGAGTGTTTTCCCTGAGGTCGAACCGGATTTCCGTAGAGGGGTTGAAGGGGTTCGGATAGTTCTGGTGCAGCGCGTAATCCAACGGTAGTTCGCTGCCGATGTCCCTGACGTAAGTGACGATAACCACAGTAACATCAATGGTCTGGTCACCCAACAAGGAGTTGTTGTGAATGATGATCTGCGCTTCCCAGGTGTCTCCGACAATTGCGGTATCGGGGATATCGAAGGCTGCAGTAATGGTTTCAGATTCGCTGGGTTGGATGGTTCCGGTGGCGGGGTTGCATTCCAGCCACACCTGATCGGTTTCGAAATAGCCGGGCGCCGGACGGGTTACAGGACCAGCCAAAGTGGCACTGGTCTGGTGTTCGACGCCGGCGAGTCTCGCTGCCGGGTTTACGCTTTCGGTAGGCGTGATGGGGGGACGGGGTGGAGCTTCCACGATGTCCGCGTCACGACCGCCCATCCAGCTAATGAGGTTTTCCATGAACTGAGCTTTAGTGCTGGGGGCAGTACCATCTAGCAATCCTGCGAAACATATTGTGGTAAAGACTATTTTAAAACCGCCAGCATCATACTGAGTAGCGGAGGCTCGCCCAGTATTTGTCAGTAATGCAATACCTGCCATTGTGATGAGTTCATCTGCATAGAGAAGAGATCCTGCATGAGGATTAAGGGTATTAAAGGTCATTCCCTCAGCAAAGGAACCGGTACCACCGATCCATGTTACATCATTTTCCCAATAGTCCTGGAAGGTTGAGGAAACTCCAAGATAATCATAGGGAAATTGTCCCGCGCTGAATGAGGATGCACCCGGATAACTTGCCCAGAAGTAATCCTGTGCAGAAAGGAAAAAGTTACCGCCACCATCTAAATAGGTGGCTAAGTTTGTCTCATCATTACCAGTGAGGACATCGAATCCATAAAAACCCCAGGTTTCACCTGTGAACCAAATTACCAGGTCGTAGTCCGCCATTTCAGCAGCGGTTGGTCCATCTTGTGGTGGAACTGTGATTGTCCAGTCCACTATGAAGGTATCATAGGTGTAACCGGCATCATCCAACGCATCAAAGAAAACATCTTCGAGGGCTGTGTATGTTCCACCGTTGTTGAGACTGCCGTCATCGTCCACCACCAGGATGGTTTCAATGCCGGGACCGATGGGATCGAAGTCGATTTCGATATCGAATTCTAGTTCGCCGTCACCGATGTTGGAGATGTTGAAGGTCTCGTCGTGCATTTCGCCGGGAGACAGGTTCAAATTGATTTCACTGACGTCCACACTGATGATGGGTTGAGTCAGCGCGAAGTCTAGCTCGGTGGTTTGACCGCCGATGATTTCCACTGATTCCGTTTGCGGATTGTACCCGAAGGCGGAAGCAGTGACATCATAGGTGCCTGCAGCGATACCCAGGAATTCGTATTCCCCAAGCGCATTAGTGTAAGTGGTATCGTCTTCGAGAACCACCATCGCGTCTTGGATGGGATCGCCGCTGGCGGACTCGGATACTTCACCTTCCAGATCACCGGGTGGGCCCGCTTCGTACATCTCCAGGACGAATATCATGTCATCAGGGTCACCCTGAGTCATGCCGACCATGACATGATAGCCTGTGATGAATTCATCGGTCATTGCCAATCCGCCAGCTATTTGGCCAATAGATCCAGGGATTAGAGGAACTTCATAGGTGGTTCCTGTAGCTGAATGTGTCACTGGATCGTATTGGATGATCGTAGTAAGATAACTAATACCAGTTTGGTTGAATATCCACAACCAGGGACCGGCGGGATCCACATTATCCCATGCCATTCCATAAGCGGCGTTAGCCTCGCTAACCGTTCCGGTGTAGATTACAGTACCGTTACGATCGAACTCGTAGATGGGGAGACTAAAGGATTTGGTCCAGAAGTGATCGGTGGCTGGGTCATAAGCCAGTGCCCGGTTGGGATTGCTGGGACCACTGAATTCGTTGGCTTGCACCCGGTTGCCGTTAAGGTCAAAGCAGTACATCATGTTGGAGTCGGAACCATAGAGGTAGGTTCCGTCAAATACTAAGTCGCGCCAGCCCCATCCGGCTGAACCCCATTGATTGAACTGGTCAACCAGACCGCCGTCGTCATCCAGCTTGTACACCTGATTGGGTTCTCCTGCGGAATTACCGCCGGTTGCCCAAAAGTACCCACCGGCGTATTCGACCCCCAGCAACTGGTTGTCGCCGCAAGTGTCGCCGGCGTTGGTGGAGAAGAGCAGATCCCACTGATCATCCATCGGGGGATAAAAAACCGGACCCGCAAGTGGTGCGATGTCGGAGTTTTGTGGGGTGATTAATGCTCTTTCCAGTGTGCCGCTTGCTATGACATTGGAAAATGTCAGCAGCAGTGCAGCGCAAATAACCATTGCAATGATTGCCCTTTTCATAAGCTCTCCTTAAGCTTTGTAAGTGGTTGATTTATTTTAAAGTTTTAGAGTAAACAAAAATCAACCATGAGTAACTTGCTAATATTCAATTACATGTCGTGATTGTTAAACCCCTTCCTTTTGCAACAATGACACATTTTTTCAGTTGTCTCAACAGAAAAGGATCTGCTACCACCTCCTTTCGATTTTAAATTTCTTACATTTGTATTACATGACATTATACATGCTATGGTATTCCAATTAGCTAAAATACATAAACCAGCTTACTAATGCAATAGTTTTTTCAACTTTTTTGCGATACAAATTTTCCAGCAAGATATTTCTTATAGTAGTGGTGTTGGTAAGGGTTGATAGGTCGAAATATTTATGATTAGTACCCAAAAGCTGACGATCGATTTCCGCGTTGACGTTCGAATTTGATGTCTTGCCGTAATTGCGGGGCTTTGACATTGATAATCAGGTAGTACCCTGCGCCCAGTCCGGTGGGATTCCATTCGAACCGTCCTTCCCAACAGTGGAGATCACGGTAAATTGTCAATCCGCCCGACACGACGGATCCTTCGAATGGGTCAATGTAGGTGGAATATCCGATACGCCATTTTGGGGTCAATTCTAGTTCAGTGGTGCCGCTGATGCGTGCTGTTTTAGTATCTGTGGTGTGATCGATGTTGAACCAGGAGGTGAGGGTTAAGCTCCAGGGCGCTTGGAGTAGGTTCCAGGTTGAAGGCGCGCCTTGTAGCGGTTCTTCGGCAGCGGTGGAGGGTGCTAATTCCGTGGTGTCCTGGGGCATTAGTTGTTCCGGTTCCTGCCAGAGAATTCCACCGAAATCCGCAATAGAGGCGGTGTGCTGTTGTCCACCGCCAGACAGCCGGAATCCGAGTTGCAGTCTTGAGGTCAATAGGCGTAGGATTTCCGGATTGGACCAGGTGAAGTCTTCCCATACGAACTGTTCGGTGAGTACGCCGCCTTCTTCCTGGTACAAGCTGTGGCCTAGGTTCAATGTTGTAGTTAGGCTTTTCAGGGGACCAAGACCGCTTCCCGCGATGGGTGTTGCTCTAAACGATGTACTCAAGATACTCCAGGGGAATTTCTCGGCAGCGAAATTGTGGCTGATATTCAGGGTCAGATTGAAAAGATCGCGGCGAATGACTTCCTCTTCGGTGGTGCGTTTGAATTGGAACAGGTTTTCCAGCCGCAGTCCCAGGGTTCGTTGTTCCTGGGATGATGTTCCACCATAGACGCTGCCTGCGAACCGGTCCCAAGTGTATTCGGTGGAATCAGGGATTTGCAGGGTACCGTAATATCCCCATCTGGGTTGGGAAAAGTCGGGTGTGTATGTGAGACTGATACGGGGATTCATGACATGGCGGAAATCGGCTCCTACGTTGAAGGGGTTTAGGAAGATGCCATACAGGGTGGTATTGAGGCTGGTTCTTAAGGAAAATGTGGTACGGCGCCGGAATTTGTCCACGGTTTCCGGTCGGGTGGATTCATCCAGCCAATAGTATTCCACCCATTCGGCAAACCAATCCTCGGTAATTCTGATGGATGGGGTGATGGTAAAGTATTTTAAGGCTCCTTGGGGGGAGTTGAAATTTAGCGAGTGACGGACTCCGCCGCGCCATCGGTCGCGAGTCGTCAGAGTGCTGGTGCGTTTATTTAATCCTTCACCGCTGTAGGACCAGTAAAGGTTGTGATACCACTTTGGGTCTTCCTCCGATTCCTCGGGGGGGGGAATGATCTTGGAAGTGCTGTGGCGATAGAGCACCCGCGGCATGGTCTGGTAAAAGGTGTTGTCTTCCAGGTTTTGTTCATGGTGCAGGTTCAGACTCATGCTGCTTTTTGTGCCGGGCCAGGAATGGGTTAATGTGGCATCGGAAGTAATGGTTTTATCCAATCGTTCGGACACGGTGGTGCTGGTTTCGGTATAGTAATCGTTGTCGCTTAATAGATGCAAATCTATCAGGAGTTTAGTCCAGGGGTCTATTGTTTGATTGTGGTTGGCACGGATTTCCCAGCGGCGTTTCTTGCGGGTTTCGAAGTTTTGCCGTACGAAGGATCCACGCACCGATCCGCTCAGCAAGTACCGAACGTTATAGCGGAAATTACCCCGTCCAAGGAAGCCGTAGCGTTCGTAATAGTCCATCGACGCTTCCAGGTCGTAGTAATCAGACAGTGCGAAGTAATACCCGATATTCTTCAGGAACCGACCGCTGGCGGCGGTTTCGCCATAGTATGGGATCAGTATGCCGGAATGCCTGCCTCGTTTGTTGGGAAAGATGCCGTAGGGGAGGATGGCGACCGGGACGGTACTGAAGTACAACGTGATGGGTTTTGCCACCACCTTGTCGTTGTAGATCATTTTCATGTCCCGGGTGCGGAATTGGTAATGCGGGTCGTTTTCCTGGTCGCAGGTGGTAAAGATTCCGTGTTCGATGAAGAAGGTTTCCTCTTCGATACGTTTTATCCGGTCGCCCCAGTAGTAGCCGTCCAAGTATTGAGTCCTTCCTTTCAGTACTCTGCCTTTCTGGGTTCGGAAATTGTAAAGGATGTGATCGCCGGTCATGGTTTCGTTGCCAGTGGGAATCTGGTTGGTAAAAACAGGCTGTCCGACCCAGAAAATGGTGTCGATTTCGGTTTCTGCGGAATCGGCAAATATGGTGTCTTGGGTGCCGACGGCTGTCATAAGGTCGTTATTCCAATCGACCGTGATCATGGCGGCGCTTAAAGTCATACTTTTATATTGAATACGAGCATGACCGGTAAAGATGGTGATACGGGATTCTACGTCGAAGTCGATGTCATCCGCCCAGTAGCTGATGGTGGTATCGACGCCTTCGTCTTCCACTGGGAGGGACGTGTCCCGTTGCAGGGAATCCGGCGGCGTGCCGCGTTGTGGTATTGAATCGAGGTTGATTGTTTCCGAAGGGATTGAATCAGGGGTTTGGTTAATGGCTTGCTTGCAGATAACCTGGTCCGGGAGCGGGAATACACCCATCCCGGTTATGGCGAATAGTAAGTACAGAAGTATTCGGCGGGGGAATTTGTTCATTACAGATCGCTGATACGGAGTCCGAAACCTCGGTCCCAGGGAATTCCGGCGGGGATTAGCACCCGCCAGCGGAACAGGAAAGTAGTGGATTGATATATCCGTTCGAATCCTTCCTCGGACAACGATACGGTTTCCACCGGAAAGCGCCAAACGTCCACTTCTTCCGGGAAGGTGAAATGTATTTGAATGCCTTCTTCTTCGTCAACCAACATGAGTTCGCGGACTTTAGTAACCACACCGGATTCGGCCAGAACGGCTTTTTCTATGCCTGTCCCGGGGATAGTCAGGTGGTGTCGTGTGGAATTTCCGCCGCGGAGCGCGAAACTCCACTCGATACCAAAGGGGATGGCAATTTCTTTATCACCGGTGTTTTTCAGGGTGTAATGGAACGCCACAGCTTTTTCTTTGGCAAACAAGCCGATGGTTTTCTCCAGCTCGACAATTTGATCGTTGACGTTTCCTTGCCGCTGGAAGGAGATCAGGGCTCGACCGTCGGCTTTGTCGATCCTGTAGGTATAGGGCTGATTGAGGAAATTGCCTTCGTCCATGGTTTTACCCTGGAAAAAGCCTTCGGGGCTGGATTCCCAGGACAGGACATGGTCTATCAAGGAATGCCGTGGGTAGGGATCATAGATCAGGTATTTATCTAAGTTGTCTTCCTTGGTCAACAGTTGGTTGTGAATGGATTTGCCCTCTTCTGGCGTATGTCCGGTGGCGGCTTGCAGTTTACTGTGATAGGCTTCCGGACGTCTTGACAGAGTATTTAAAAGATTGTAGCCCTTGTTCCGGACTTCCAATTGGAACAATTTGCCGCCCGCATTGGGCGAAAAGTAGAGGTTCAGTAATGGGCTTTCTACGATGATGTCGTTGTGACCGTCGCCGGTGACGTCCTCCTCACGGACTTCGATCCAGTCGTCTTCTTCGTGTACAACCCGGTCAATGGCATCTTCGGCGGTGATTAAAGATTTGTACACAGCGTGACGCAGGTGGGGCAGGTAGAGTCCACCGAAAACACCGTGCCAGTAAGCGCAGTTACAGGTGCCGCGCCACAGGTTTTTCTTGGCTTCTTCCGGGACTTTTTTATCGGTAACGGCGTGGAACTTTTCGGAGACCAGCAGCATTTTTTTGTGCATGCGGTAGGATTCCTCGTACCGCGCCATAAAATTGCGCCAGAAACCGCCTTTTATAAAGGGTTTTAAGTCTTCGAAGCTGCCTTCTTCCTTCCATTCTTCTATCAGCTTGTCGAACTCGGCGCCGGCTTTGGGGAACAGCGCCCATTGACCCATTTCGAAATAGCTTGAGGACGGCAAGTATATCCGTCCGATGGGCGAGAAATTTTCGTAGTAATCGCTGAAAGTATGGCAGTGGATCCAATCGGCATTGCTTTCCAGCATTTCGAAGAAGCGGTCCAGCCAGCCTTTTTTATATACCCATTCGTAGGTGCCGGGCCAGAGTCCGAATTTTTCGCCATCGTCTGCCATGACCAATAAGGGATCACCGTCGTCGCTCCGGAATTGTTCCAGGATTCTTTGGGTTTCTTCAGGTTCCTGGAATGGGATGATGTACCGCAAGCGTTGATTGATGGGGAAAACGGCGATCTTGGATCCGTTTTCTTCAGTGGTGAAGTAGCCCAATAGGTCAGGTTCGCGTAAGCCGGTATTGAAGAAATCGTAGTCGTCCAGAGGCAGGTAATTGATGCCGGCCTGGGAAATTATCTTGGGCAGATGGGGTTCCCAGACCCGTTCTGCCAGCCACATCCCTTTGGGATTGTATTTGAAACGCTGTTGGACAAAATGGGTCATCATGTTGATTTGACCCAACTTGTCCTGGTCAGGAATTACCGGTAGGATTGGTTCATAGAAGGCGCCGCTTAGGATTTCGACCTGCCCTTTTTCCACTAATTCGGCGATGCGGTCGAAATATTTAGGGACTTCCTGTTCAATCCATTCCCATAATGGTCCACTGGTGTGGAGTGATAGCGGGATCGATGGATGTTTTTCCAGCACTTCCAGAAACGGAAGATAGGCTTTTTCGTAGGCATCACGAAAGACATGGGGGAAATTGCCCACCGGCTGGTGGTTGTGTATCCCCAATATGAAATGGATTCCTGCCAAGATGGATTCCTTACGTTTCGAAACTAATGGTACCCTTCCATATGTATTCATCGGCGGAAGGGGTCGATTCCTTAAGTAATGATTTTCTCGAGTTTCGGATGTGCTATGCTTCAGAATTCAATATAGCATAAAAGGTTTAGCAAATCAAGGGCTTTTTAAAAAATCCAAGAAAGCCTTGCATTACGTGATTACATTTATTATCTTTATGCGAGATAAAGGGTTCTGAGTGAATAAATAGGGTCAGTATAGTTGAACGTATCGGATCGCAGGAAGTTCCTAAGAGCAGTGGCTTTTAGCGCAGCATCGGTGGGCGGTGGGATGCTTCCCCGAATGCTGTTCGGGCAGGAGAATGCGTTTGATTTGGGACTCCAGGGGCAGGAGTTTTTGGGACGCGGGCAGTACGACCAGGCTGCACAGGTACTGGAGCGGGCGGGGGCGTTGGATCCGGAGAATACCTGGATTTTGGAGATGCTGGGACGATCGTATTACCGGATCGGGCAGCGGGAGAATGCGGTGACGGTGTTTCGCAAGATCCGGCAGTTGGAACCGGGAAACCACATTGCCCGAACCTGGGTGGAGATGTTAACCCAGACGCCATTGCCCAGAAAGCCCAAAGAGCGACCTCATACCCAGTTGGAACGGGAAGCGAAGGCGGAGGAAGAATCCATGCTGTCCCGTTTGGAGGGTAAAGACAGTGCGGAATATCAGATACGACGGGTGGTGTTGGATCCGGGGCATGGGGGATTCGATTCCGGGGCGGTGGGACCCACCGGGCTCAAGGAGGCGGATATCAATTTGCAGATCGGGAAGATGTTGGCGGATTCGTTGAACTCCCAGGGTAATATCAAAGCGTTTTTGACACGCCGGGGGGATTATTTTGTACCGTTGTCGGAACGAACCGTGGTGGCGAATCAGTACCGGGCGGATTTGTTTGTCTCAATCCATATCAACGCCAACGAGAACCGTAGCGCCAAGGGATCTGAAACCTATTTCTGCGCGGAAAAGGCGTCATCGGAGGAGGCACGCCGAGTGGCGGAATACGAGAATTCAGTGATCAAGTACGAGGAAGAAAGCGCCTATCAGGAAGGGATGATCGACTTAGAGGATTTGCTGTTCAAGGCGGAACGGAAACTGTACTGGCATCAGAGCGAACGATTTGCTCAAGCCAGTCAGGAAGGGTTGAAGAAGAATACGGAAGTCCGCAGCCGGGGGATTAATTCC
>CBDVBD010000049.1:0-20252 GCA_965372135.1 uncultured bacterium
GAACCCTCTCATATGGCAGTCTTCTGGGCAAAACTTACCGGGCGTTATGCCCCATATTTCTGGACTATGGTTGCTACTTGCTTCGTCATTCCGTTCGTGATTTTAGTGAATAGTCGAACCAGAAATACTAAATGGATTGTCGTGGCTTCAATATCTGTTCTCGTAGGCATGTGGCTTGAACGCTTCACCATTGTGGTGCCCACATTGGTGAACCCCAGGCTGCCTTATCCTCGGGGAATCTATTATCCAACCTGGGTCGAGATTGCGATAACCCTGGGGAGCTTCTCTGCCTTCATTATGTTGTATATGATTTTTACGAAATTATTCCCCATCATCTCAATCTGGGAGATACGTGAAGGCAAGGAAGGGGTGAAAGAGACTCAGGAAAGACTGGAATCCTATTTGCCCGCTTCGATTGTGGAGGCAGAATATGAGACCCATTAGATACAGTTTTCACCTTAGGTTATACCTAATATTGATGGCTGGTCTCACTTTGGCAATAATAAACGTGACCGCCCAGGATTTGTTATTCATCCCCGAAGACCCGTTGCAAGGTCGCCTTGTTTTTGAACGGAAGGGCTGCCTGAAATGTCACGCTGTCATGGGCGAGGGAGCCTTTATCGGCCCCGACCTCGGCAAAGAACATTTTCAGGGCGGGTTTATCGAGCTTGGACGGGTCATGTGGAATCATTCGCCTGATATGACTCAGAGAATGAAAGATATGCTTCAATCCCGCCCAAGTTTCACCGTCAAAGAGATTCAGGATCTTTTTGTTTATCTGCATTATCTGAAATATCTGGGTGAACCCGGCGATTCTGAAGCTGGCAAACGTCTGTTTGCCGAAAAGAATTGTCTCGATTGTCATAGCAATGTGGGCGGCAAAAGTGCACCCGCAATGAGTTCCTTGGCAGCATATGCATCGCCTGTGGCGTTAGCACAAGCCATGTGGAATCATGGTCCTGCAATGGATCAACAAATGCATATCATGGGTATAACTCGACCTCGATTTGACGGTGAGGAAGTGACCCACCTGGCTGCATACTTAAGATCTGTGAATCACACAAAGTCAGAGCAGGCACGATTGATGAAACCCGGTGATCCGAGACTGGTGAAATACTGTATAGTGAAAAGGGATGTTCTGACTGCCATTCGATTCTCGGAGCTGGTGGGAACGAGGGACCTGAACTTTCTGATGCCCTTACGTATCGCAGTATCACCGAAGTCGCCGGAATAATGTGGAATCACGGTCCAGAGATGTGGAATGAACTTGGAGGGGATGTCAATAGAGTTTCCTTTCAGGGCGATGAAATGGCAGATCTGATAGCCTATCTGTACTTCATTGGATTTTTGAATGTATCTGGAAGCGAGGGAAATGGCGCTCGCCTTTTTCATGACAAATCTTGTAATATTTGCCATGACAAATCAATGGGCGAGACCTTTGTACTTGAACTGAGCGAAGCAAATCCGATATCATCCCCTGTTGAAATGGTACAGATAATGTGGAATCACGGGCTCAAAATGGAAGAAATGATGCACCAATTGAATATCCCCTGGCCCATGTTCCGTGAAGGTGAAATGGCAGATCTGTATTTATATATCCTCTCAATTCAGGAAGAGTGATCCAATTCGATCTCTCCACTCTCATGACAATTTAAGTTAGGATCGATCAAGTCAAATGAGGAGGAGGTCAACCATGTTTAAAGTCCATAGATGTCCAACGATTTTCATGGGATTAATCTTCACACTGGTGATTCTCCCGATGGAGGCGTCCCTCCAGGAACCATTTTTGCCGGACAATCCCCAGCGAGGAGCTAGGATTTTCAACCAGAAGGGTTGCATAAATTGCCATGCGATCAATGGCGAAGGCGGCACAGATGCCGCTGATTTGGGAGAACAGCAATTCCAGGGCGGCTTTCTTGAACTTGCCAGGTTGATGTGGAACCATTTCCCTAATATGAAATCGACAATGGATATTAAAGGCGGTCAACTTCCATCTTTCACGCAACGAGAAATGGAAGACCTGTTTGCCTATCTGTTTTTCGTGCCCTATCTTGGTAAACCTGGCGATGACAAACGAGGGAAGGAGCTTCTAAGTGAAAAAGGATGCCTTCAATGCCATGGAGAAGTGGGATATGAAAACGCAAGAGCGTCGAACCTGTCACGCCTGAACTTCTTCGTCTCACCTGTTTATTTGGCTCAAACCATGTGGAATCATGGACCTGAGATGCAGGCTCAGATGGACAAACTGGGAATCGAAAGACCGTTATTGCATGGCGATGAAATGACCGATTTGGCGGCATATTTACAGTTCATCAGCGCTGGTGGATTGAAGGAAAAGGTTTATATGCAACCTGGTAATCCCAAAACCGGTGCAAATGTCTTTCAGGTCAAAGGCTGCAATTATTGCCATTCCAATGGTGGAAAATCTAAAGGAAATACTACTGCACCTGATTTAAGTCAGGCTGAAATCTCTACCACGCTCACGCAAATTGCCGGGACGATGTGGAATCACAGCGGGGAAATGTCGAAACAAATGGCAAAATTTAACCAACCATGGCCCCGATTCACCGGCGAGGAAATGGCAGATGTCATCTCCTACATATATTATTTGAGGTTTAACGATCCTCCCGGTGACAGCAAAAATGGAGAACAGGTCTTTCAATCCAAAAATTGCTCAATGTGCCACGATTTACCACTGGAGTCTAACCAATTTGGATTACACCAAATACCTTCAATTCAATCGCCCATGACCATAGTCATGCTGATGTGGAATCATGCCTCCAAGATGGATTCTGTCATGTCGGAAGTTGGTATTCAATGGCCTGATTTCGACCAAAAAGAAATGACCGATTTGTACGCATTTCTAAAAGAAGCTACTGAAGATCAACATGAGAATTAGACCAAATATAAAAAAAATCGGATTTCTCGGGATGATTGCAGGGATCATCATCTGCTTGTTTCTCCTGCCTGGGTGCAATCAACGGGTAGAGAGTGAACTGGAATCCAATAACAAGTTTTATGTCGGCGTGATTGTTCCCACCGAGGGTTCTTTATGGTTATATGGCAGAGAATGCCTGAAAGGGCTAAATCTAGCCATCAACGAATGTAATGAGGCTGGCGGCGTAAAAGGCAGAGAGCTGGCTCTTAAAGTCGAAAATAATGCTGGCGATCCACTCAGATCGGCGGAAGCAGTCAAAAGTTTTGCCTCTGATTCGACTGTGATTGCTGTGATCGGTCCCGTAACCAGTAACAATTCACTTGCGGCGGCGACTGTGGCTCAACATGAAGAAATACCGCTGCTAATGCCCTATGCCACTAATCCTCCAATCACCGAAGTGGGAGATTTTATTTCGCGAATTTGCTTCACTGATATATCCCAGGCACGCACTCTCGCCAAGTACACCTATTTCTCTTTGGGGATAAAGCGCGTGGCAATTCTGTACGAGAAGGGCAACAACTACAGTGAAGCTTTGGCGACCTATTTCCAGCGGGAATTCACTTCGCTCGGCGGCGAGGTGTGCGAAACTGAATCCTATACTGCCGAAGATAAAACATATCTTACCTCCCTGCAGAACATATTTCTGAAAAAGCCGGATGCTATATTCATGCCCGCCTACTATCCCCAGGCTACTCAAATGCTCCATGAGGTCGCATCTCTGGGTGAAAATACTGTATTCTTGGGTGGAGATGGCTGGGAGTCCATTGAGAAAACCGAACTGCCGGCTGAGGTCTTGAACGATGAATTCCAGATCTATATTACCAGTCATTTTTCATCGGAAGATATCCGTCCCACGACACAGCATTTCGTCCAGCGCTATGAACAAATATACCAAAGTTCCCCCAATGCATTGTCAGCACTGGCATACGATGCTGGTCTTTTAGTGATCGACGCACTCAAACGCGCCAATCAATCGAACCGAAAGGCATTAAAAGAGGCGATCAACGGTACCAGAGAATTTCCTGGTGCCACCGGAAAGATCTCGCTCAACGAGAAACGAAATGCCGTGAAACCAGTCTTTATTTTAGAAATTAGAGGTGGTGAATTCCATTTAAGGGCTTCCGATGTACCAATGTTGTAAGAATACCATGATTCGACATGGCTGTGTTCGGCTGTTATGCCCCCTGACCACCCTGCTGTTAGTCATCTTCGGTTTGACAACGCTGAGTCGTGCTGAATATCCCCAGCAAACAGTCACACCGTCACTGTTCGGACTCAGTGAATGGGACTATACTTCATCTAAAGCCTGTCAAAGTTGTCATCCCGATCACTATGATATGTGGGCGCATTCGATGCACGCACTGTCTGTGGATGATCCCATTTTCCAGGTATCCTTCTTGCAAGCTCAGGTTGAAAAGGGAGATTCTGCCCGAAAAATGTGCTTGTCATGTCACGCCCCAATTGCAGTGACAAACCGGGATTATTCCATGTCAATGGAATATACCAGGGAAGGTGTTTCCTGCGACTTCTGCCATTCGGTAACGGAAGTACATATCGGTCGCGAAACATTGCCCTATGATTGTGAACCCGGTGCCACTAAATTTGGTCCAATTAAGGCGCAATATACCCCCGCTCATAAATCCCATCAGTCTGAACTTTTTAAATCGTCGACGTTTTGCGGTGGCTGTCATGAGCTGATAAACGAACACGGTGTGGTGGTGATGGGCACCTATTCGGAATGGCGAGACAGCCCATATCCTGAGGAAGGCGTTCACTGTCAGAACTGTCACATGCCTCTGTCTTTAAAGCCCACTGCGGTAACCGCAAAAGGTGATTCCACGGAAAACCTCGCCCATGATCACCGATTTCAGGGCGGTCATTCCCGGATCAATCTGAAACATGCCGCCGACTTGGATCTCTACACCCAAATATTCGAACGTACCGCGCAAGTAACGGTTATTGTTACCAACAAAGAATCCGGACATAAATTGCCCACCGGAATGCCTGCCCGGCGAGTGATCCTAAATGTTGAGATATATGATCAAGACAACAATCTGTTGGCTCAACCCAGTCGAATCTACCGCAAAGTACTCCTGGATAAAGACGGCACCATCCTCGAAGGCAATACCAACCAGATACTCAAGGCTGTGAAAATTTTCAATGACAACCGGATCGCACCTAAAGAGAAACGAAAAGAGGAATTCTTGATAGACCTGCCGGAAAATGTAACCTCAGTCAACGTGTTTGCAGAGCTTCTATACGAATATGAAACACCGGTAATGTACACCCAAAAAATTCAGACTGAAATGGCAGCGCTTAGAAAAGATTATCCGGTGCAGGCTGGAGTCACATCCTTACCTGGGGAGAGCAGCAGACAACTGTGGATTATTTTCTTCAGCTTGGCCGTAGTACTGTCGTTGTTTATCTTTGTGATGTTCAGGCTGCAAAAAAAATCCAAGTCCTAAGCTTGAAATGATTAGTAAATGCAATTATTCGGTTCTGGAATCCGAGATATTTTCCACAACAGTCTCATGTACCAAAAATCCTTGCTTATCTTTGCATTCAAACCTGGTTGATTCTGTTCATCTCTCATCCCTCAACTTTCCATAGTATCTCCCTTGTCCGCGTTCGACTAACCTGTCCGGCGCCCCCCCGCTGATTACATCTTAAATCGAAAGAATATGAAGCTCTCAAACTACCATATTGTAATTATTGTGTTTAACATTGGAGGATTTAGTCGTTTGAGGGAATTGAAAACACATTCGACATAGTTCTACCTTATGACCAGCTCGGGCTGATGCCGACATTTGCAGGTCGCCAGTGGATACTACGATTAACGGTAATCCGATGGTGGTGAATGCTTATATTATCTACTTTGCTGAAGAAGCTGACGGACCATTTTGGATCCTTGCATACACTTCAGATACCTGTTATACCCATATTGGCGCTGTTCAGTTCGCAGATGCCTGTTTTATGAAGTAACAGCGTATGTAGGCGAAATTGATCTGTTGATGAGTATACTTGATGAATTCGGAGAACACACGGAACGAGAGGAATTGGCACCTCGACTGAGAAAACGTGGCTATATTGGAAAGCGCCCTTAACCGACAACACAACCTAATTCTGGAAAAACAGCTTTACCACATCAGTTAGGGAAAAAATCAAATTTGATACACGTTCTAATAGGTGTAACCAGAACCGTTCACATAAAGTTGTTGGTGAATTGATTTTTGCCCCCGTCCTAGTATACACTGATTGCCTACTCCCAGGGAGATCACCTTTTAAATATGGATATTTATATTAATCTATAGCATTAAATAACAATCATTAAACAGAAATAATGGTATATGATCAACATGAGAGTGTAGTGTGCCAGGAATTTTCCTCCGCATGAACACCCAGATTTATCGATAGTATCTCATTTAGAGATCTTCACAATCCCCCAATTCCCCATAACTACTTCGGAAAAAGACTATATTCTAAAACACCCAAAACTAAACACCAGGGAATAGGTGAAAGGGGTTTTCTTTTCCTACTGAATAAGTTATCCACTCCTTGAAGTGTACAAAGAGAAGAACCTTCTCTTAATGCTTCTTGAGATCAATCGAAAAAAATGAAAATCCCCTTGACTTTGCATCCTTATATTAATATATTGGTACCAAATTACCATAAATAGGATATGATGAAAATGTTTGGACCATTAAAGATTTCAGATGCAGCATCTATTGCTTTGCATGCAATGGCTTTTCTTGCTGGAAAACCGGACAAGCTGTTTTCGAATAAAGAAATAGCTGATAGGCTTAGTGTTTCTGAAGCTCATCTTTCAAAGGTCCTTCAGCGTCTAAGCAAAGCTGGTTTGGTAACATCATGTAGAGGTCCTAAAGGCGGCTTCATGTTGCGAGGAGGCGAAAATAGTATCACGTTGCTTGATGTCTTGGAAGCAATTGAAGGACCGCTTCAATTGTCAAATTGTCTATTCGACAAACCAGTCTGTACTTTCGAGGACTGCATTATCGGTAAGATGCTTGCATCTGTAAACGAACAAGTTAGACAACAATTAGTGGGCACTAAACTTTCACAATTTTCTCAAATACCCTTAAAAGGAAAGAAATGAGGAGGTGTTGTGTCATATTCTAAAATTTTAGAAGTATAAATGTTCGCGTAATGTTTAACATAAATTCCAAGGAGGAACAGATGTGAATGAGAAAACCGACCAGGAAGGGCGGCGCAAATTTCTCAGTACACTGACAACAGTAGCGGTTTCCCTGGCAGGCGGTGTTTCGCTTTTTGTCGGAGTGGGCTTCTTATATCCTGTACCGAAGCGTAAACCCGGTCCATTGTTTGTCTGCCTCGAGTATGAAATACCTTCCAAGGAGCCTCTTGAGATCAACGATCCGAAAGGACGCAAAGTCCTGCTGATGCACAAAGATTCCGGTGAACTGATGGCAATTGGAACGGTGTGTACTCACTTAGGTTGTGCCGTTTACTACCGGCAGGGAAAACGGATTTTCGAGTGCCCCTGCCATCAAGGAGTCTTTGACGGCGAGGGCAATCCAGTATCCGGTCCTCCCCAACGATCGTTAGAACGCTATCCTGTCGAAGTGCGTGAGGGGAAAGTATTCGTCCAATTCGCATAATCAAATAGAGTTATGGAACCTATACACTACAATGGACGGAGCTTTAACGCAAAGATTTTGCTTCTTATTTGAGTGATTTTTCACTTGAGTGTATGCTCAATCGGAACCTCTATAAACTTACAAACATAAGCTGTTTCATATGAGAAACCATAGGAGATATCACCATGGGCAACGGTGAAAAACGTAAGTGGCTCAAGGCTTTCCCCATCGATATCGAACGATTATATGAAAAGGTCGATGAGCCCTTGCCTAACTCTGCCAAACGTTGGTGGTGGTGCTGGGGTGGGATTGTTGGACTGCTGTTTCTTCTGCAGGTGGTGACCGGCTTGCTCTTGGCTTTCTACTATCGCGCCGATCCCCAAACCGCGTTTAGCACCGTGAATTTTATAACCGAGCACGCACGTTATGGGCAATTCCTCCGATCGGTACACCAGTGGGGTGCTACCTTCATGATTATCTTCCTGTTTCTGCATTTGCTTAGGGTATTTGTGGTAGGTGCTTTCCGGGAGTATCGATGGGGATCTTGGATGGTGGGAGTCTGCCTGTTTGCTATCACTTTGGGTCTGTGCTTCACCGGGTATTCCCTGGTATCCGATCAACTCAGCTATTGGGGAATAACCGTAACATCCAATATCCTTGCCAATGTGCCTTTGGTGGGTGGAGTACTCAAGAATCTTTTCCTGGCGGGTGATGAGGTCAGCTCTGTCACATTGAGTCGTATGTACGCCCTCCATGTTCAGATCCTTCCGGCAAGCCTGATACTCTTGATGCTGGTACACCTGTTCTTTGTGAGGTTGATGGGGATGCACGTTCCGGGCACCAAAGAGGATCGCGAAAAGGAAAAGGCGTTATCCGCCCGTGGTGGTGTATATCATTTCTATCCGGATCATTTAGCCAGTGAGGTTGCCATTTTTCTGTATCTTGTAGTGGTAATCTGCTTACTCGCTTTGGTGGCACCCGCCTTCATGGGAGCGCCGGCAGATCCCTTGGTCACGCCCGAACATATTAAGCCGGAATGGTACTTCTATCCATTCTTTCACCTGCTGAAAATCGTTCCCGGTCCGGTTGGAGTAACTTTGATGATGTTGTTAGGTTTTGGCTTTTTCTTTTGGCCAATACTTGATCAATACCTGTTCCAGAAAATCGACAAGTTTTTGAAAAACCGCATAGAGTCCGGTCTCTTGCTTGGGCTGATTGTGCTTGGATTTTACCTCGCCTGGGCTGTGGTTGAGGTACATTAGTCAGGAGGATTCTTCCATGAGTTTGAATGTCAAACATTTTATTATTGCGATTCTCTCCGTGGTCATAGTTGTCATCCTCGGGTACGTGGTTTTCACGGAGAGAGCTCACCTAGTCGACGAGCATAAGATCGTAATCAAAAAGAACTCTGCCGGATGCATTAAATGTCATCGCTCTGAGTACGAAGGTGGTCCGGGTCACGATCCGGGAATTGTTATGCACTGGGAAGCCAGTATGCACGCCACTCAAGGTGTGGGTTGTTTCGATTGCCACGGTGTTCCTCCAGCCGGAGGTGGCGAAGATATTAATAATCCTCGATATGTTGTTTCCACTACATGGGATAAATCTTCCGGTCTGAAGGAGGTCGATTTGGTTATGGTGAACGGCAAACCGCTTGAACGCTCGGACCTGTGGAATCACGAGGGTGCGGTGATAATCACCGATGTCTCCCCACGAACTTGCGCACGCTGCCATGAGAAAGAGGCGGAACAATTTCACAATTCGCGACACTCATCGGCAGCGCAGTTCATTGGAAGTATCGACAACTTCTTGGGACGTTTCGTTGAGGGTCCGGCGGCGGCTAATAATGGTTGCCAGCAATGTCATGGCAGTGTGGTTCGGGTTGCAGAGAAATCCCAGGATAAGAAAGCACCTCAATACGCCCCAGATACTTGGCCTAATACCGGTATAGGACGTGTAAATATTGATGGATCTTGGGGCTCTTGCTCAGCCTGTCACTCCCGTCATGAATTTGCTGCGGAAGTGGCTCGCAGACCAGACAACTGCGGGAAATGCCATATGGGTCCCGACCATCCACAGATCGAGATTTTTTACGAATCTAAACACGGCATTGCCTACCGTAAAAATGAGAGACTAATGAATATGGATGTCGCTGGGGGCGAGTGGATCCTTGGTGAAACTTACGCCCAAAGCCCCACCTGTGCAACTTGCCACATGGGTCCGGTAGCTCCTCATGGAAATTACCCTGGTCTCGAACTTACTCACGACGTTGGCGCTCGCATCTCCTGGACACTTCGACCCAAAGTGTCAAATAAACCCCCGTCTATCGTTACTGCCGACGGCACTGTGATTCTGAAAGACTCGGAGGGTCGCAGGGCGGATATGAAGCAGGCATGTTTAGTTTGTCATTCGGATAACTGGGTGGATAACTTCTATGTACAGTACGATCAAGCCGTTGAGCTTTACAACAATAAGTACGGCAAGCCGCTGGTTGCCATCTATAAGTTCCTGAAAACCGAACGGATAATCGACGACATCCCTATGAATGAGGAAATGGATTACTTGTTCTTTGAAATCTGGCACCACGAAGGGCGCAGAGCTCGCCACGGCGCCAGCATGATGGGACCCGATTATGTCCAATGGCATGGCTTCTACGAACTGAGCCGAAACTTCTATACCCATTTCTTACCTTTAGCCAAAGAACTGGGCGAAAAGGTAGGAAAAGGCAGGCGGGTCGAGAATTTTATCCAGAAAACCTTGCACGGTCCAAACGGTGAAGATTGGGAGAAATACCACCGCTGGATGGAAGGATTGACTCCCGAACAAAAGAAAACGATGCTCGATTGGGAGCAAGAGACTTACCACGAGACTAAGTAGGTGCTCCGTTCGATTATTAAGTAACTAACTTTGAGTTATCATATTATGACCCTATAACACAGCGGGGTCGTGTAATACCAAGTCAGCAAATGCCAACATCATAATGGCAATTGCTGACTTTTTGCTCTACTATCTACGTTCCGGAAATCAACAAATCGAATTCACCATCGTACCCTAATACATAATAATATTACGATTTTAATCTTGCGAAAATGGTGAATACGTGTTATCTTAGGTGTAGGGTTATTTGGCTGTTGCTAAAAAAGGTGCCTTTGTGAGTATTTTGGGTAAAATAGGTGCTCGACTTCTGGGGTGGTTCTTATTGGTAGCGCTTATTCCCTTAGTCTTTATGGGTTTTCAAGGGTACCATTTTGCCAAAAAGACTGTCCAGCACGAAGTATTCCTACACATGGAAACGGTTGCCACCTATAAGATGACGCGTATCGACCAATGGTTCAGGGAACGAATTTCTGATATCAGGCTCCTATCCGCCAATCCCAATATTGTACGGAACTGCACCGCGTTAAAAGAAAATCAAGCCCCACCACAGATTCAAGACCTGCAGCTGATCCTGACCAATTACAAAGAACAGTCGGAATCCTATAATCTTATGTGTATTTACGACTTAAATGCTTCCCTACTCGTCTGTACCGATGAAGAGCGGCACCTGTTTGATGCTATTGGCGATATGGGTATTTTCAAGGATGCGTTGGAATCTCACCTTCCGGTCATGAGTCCTATTTTCGCCCAAAAGGATATTGGACCCAGTATGCTTCTGGCAAATGTAATCCGTGATCCATCCGGAGATCCTGTAGGAATGGTGGTCGCTCTATTGGCGCTGTCTCATACTCTGGATCCAATTATTTTGGACACTACCGGACTTGGGCGAACCGGACAGGCTTATCTTGTGGACACCACCAAAGTGATGTTAACTCCTTCCAGGTTTTTGGATCATCCCGATCCATTGACTCATACCATGGACACCGAGGGAATCCGACAAGCCTTGAAGGGCGTAGGTGGGTCCGGTGTTTACCTGGGTTATGATGGACAGCAGGTTATGGGTGCCTGGGTTTTTATGCCGGATCAACAGTGGGCGTTGATCGTCGAAATGGATACTGCGGAGGCATTTGCTCCCTTGGTGGTACTGCGGCGCAACACAATAATGGTTGCGGTCATAGAATTTATAGTCATCTTGCTGGTGGTGGTGTTTATGTCGCGCTCCATTAGCCAACCAATCCGTCAATTAGCGGACGCCAGCCTCCAAGTGTCTAAAGGCGACCTGAATACCAGCGTGGTGGTGCGTTTGAAGGATGAATTGGGCGAATTGGCTGACCGGTTCAATTTGATGGTTCGGTCGATGAAAGAATCTCAGGAATCATTGCAGAGTGCTTATGAGAAGCTGATTCGCACCCAACGAGCATTAGTCCAATCCGAAAAATTAGCTGCTGTCGGTCAGACAGTTGCCAGCGTGGTTCATGAGATCCGTAATCCCTTATCCTCAATCAAAATGAACTTGAATATCCTGGAATCAAAATGCGAAAAGGATCCCCGGGTTGCCGAGCATTTCCAATTAGCTAAGAGTCAAACTGTACGGCTGGAGTCCATGTTAACGGATCTTCTAAATTATTCGAAACCAATCACATTGGAACTTAACTCAATTGCGGTAGGAGAAATGGTAAATCGTGCGGTCGAGGAGGTCGAAGTCGACATAAAAGCCCTTGATCTTGGGATCGAAGTTCATTTGGATGACCCCGACAGGATAATTCGTGTAGATGAGAAGAAGATGCATCAGGTGCTGCTAAATGTGATTCTTAATGCCGCTCAGGCGCTTAGTCCCGGCGGGATAATTAAGATTAATAGCAAAGACATCGACTACCAGGATATGCCGGCATTACAACTGTCAATTGCGGACAACGGCAGGGGAATATCCGGAGAGCATCTTGGCAAAGTATTCGAGCCGTTTTTCACCACCAAGAAGCAGGGCACTGGATTAGGTTTGCCCAACGCAAAAAAAATTATCGAAGCTCACGGCGGCGATATGACGATTCAGAGTCAAATCGATCAGGGCACTAAAGTGATTATTTTCATAATGATGGGAGCGTAGTTGTGGAACGTATCTTGGTTATCGACGATGACGAAGCAATCCGACGTACTCTGGAGCTGCACTTAACGGAAAAGGGCTTTGAGGTTGGCACCGGGGAAGATATTTCCACTGGTAAGGAAGCATGGACACAACGCCATCCTGATATAGTGATATTGGACCTCAAACTGCCAGACGGAGACGGGATTTCGTTGCTGGAAGAACGAATGCAGTCCGGCTCTGAAGCCATCGTCATCATGGTGACCGGTCATCATGATATGGAAAACGCCATCCGTGCCATGAAAGCCGGAGCATACAATTACATTCATAAACCATTGAATATTGATGAATTAGACATTGCGATTGGAAAGGCGGTGGACCAATTAAAAGCCAGGCTGCGCGCAAAAACCCTGGAATCCCGATGGGATGAGGAATTCAAACCGGGACGAATCTCCGGGCAAAGCCAAGCTATCCTGGAAATCCACAAGCAGATAGGGATAATTTCCAAGTCGAAAGTGAATGTGTTGATTGTGGGTGAAAGCGGTTCCGGAAAGGAACTCGTAGCGCGCGCCATACACCAGAATTCCACCCCAGACCAACCATTTGTGGCGGTAAATTGCTCCGCAATTGTCCCAACTCTAATGGAATCGGAATTATTCGGACACGAACGGGGGGCATTCACTGGCGCACATCAGCGCAAAATCGGTAAAATGCAGTTGGTAGCTTCCGGGACACTGCTGCTGGACGAAGTCGGTGATTTGCCTATCGACCTACAGGCAAAGCTTCTCCGGGTGATCCAAGAAAAATCCTTCGAAAGAGTAGGCGGCACCACCGCGGTTCCGTTCGATGCCCGCATTATCTCTGCCACCCATCGTAACCTCGAGATGTTGGTACAAAACCAGCAATTCCGTGAAGACTTTTACTTCCGCTTGAATGTGATCGAAATCTCTGTTCCCCCGTTAAGAGATCGCAAGGAGGATATTCCGATTCTGACGAATTATCTGATGGAAAAAATCAACCGTGACTTGCACCGCCGAACCACCAAGATCCCTGATGAAGCAATGAAAAAGCTGATGCATTACGATTGGCCGGGCAATGTTCGCGAATTGGAAAACGTCCTGACCCAGGCGGTGGTTCGATCTACCGGTGATACCTTGTCGCTGGATTTCTTTCCGGAAACGGTGTCGCCCATTACCGCGAAAAGGGCATTGAAATCGTTGGCTGAAATGGAGAAGGAACACATCGAAACGGTGTTGATCGAGACCGGCGGGAATTTAGGAAAAACCTGTGATATCCTGGGCATTACCCGACCCACGTTACGAAAAAAAATGGATGATTACAATATCAAACCAATCACGCGTTGAAAATTTCTTTCAATCATCGGCTGATAAAACCTTGCAACCTTGGCGGATCAGCCGATAATATTATGAACGTTACATTATAAATTACAATCAGTTGGATACTTTTGTCCAACTAGTTTTTTTATGGCACGCTGATTGCCTATATCAGGGTAAATCGTGACACGAATTGAGCGAGGATAAAATATGATCGGTTTAAGCATCAAGTCAATAGCAATAGTTTTGATACTAACGGCTGTAGTCCTGGCTGGTCAAGATGACCCCATTTTGGAGAGATATATCCAGCAGGCGTTGTCAGATAATCCTTCCCTAAAAGCTGCAGGCACACGGGTAGAAGCCTTCAATGAAAGGATTCCTCAAGCTGGGGCGCTTCCTGATCCGATGCTGGGTTTTGGCATCGCTAATCTTCCGATCAATTCCTTCGAACTTAACCAGGAAGCGATGACCGGGAAATGGGTTTCCTTGGGTCAAAAGTTCCCATTCCCAGGGAAACTTGGAATCAAAGAAAACATTGCCGGGCATCAGCGCGATAGACAGCAGGCGATGATGGAAAGCGTGAAATCCCAGCTAATCCGCAAGGTGAAAGAGACCTACTACAATTGGTCTTATATCAGAACATCAATCGAAATAGTGGAATCGAATCAGGCTTTAATGGATCAGTTCGTCGATATTGCCCTGTCAAAATATCAGGTCGGTATTGGGCTGCAGCAGGATGTGCTGCGAGCTCAGACCGAACGAACCAAATTCGAGAATCGATTGTTAGATCTTCGCCAAATGGAAGCTACGTTGAAAGCGCGGCTAAATACCTTGCTGAATCATGATGTGGATGCGGAGCTTCAGCCGCCCAAGGAATTGGATTTCCAAACAATTTCCATCAGTTCGGATTCAATAATAACAATAGCGATGACCTCCAATCCCAGTGTGCAAGCCTATCATGCTCGAGAACGAATGACAGACGCAATGGTGAAATTAGCAAAGAAAAACTACTATCCGGATCTTAAAATAGGCGCTAAATATACACAACGGGATGATACCCCCGCGGGCATGAAACGTTATGACTTCTTTTCCATTCAAGCAGAAATCGGAATTCCTTTATATTGGAAGTCAAAGCAAGATCGTCTGCTGCAACAAAAACAGATTGAGCAACGGCAGGTGGATGAGGAATTTCAAGACGTACTTAAAGATTTAGAATTTCGACTGTCTGATCTTTTATTGAAGGAAACACGAACCCGCGACCAGATCGATGTATATCAGACTGGAATCATCCCACAGGCAAGTCAAACCTTGGAATCGGCTTTATCGGGGTATCAGGTTGGAAAAGTGGATTTTCTGACTCTCCTTTCAAGTCAAATGGCGTTGTATAACTACCAGCTCGACCTCAAGCAAAAATATTTGGAGTACAAGTTGGTGTGGTCGCAGTTGGAATCATTAACGGGACAGCGGATTTTTTAATTCAGATACATTTGAGGATATTATGAAAGTCAAGAATATAGTTTGGGTACTGGCGGTACTGCTGGTGATAAGTATGGCGATCAATGTGTGGTTAGGCACTCGAAGTACCCATGTGGAGATGGCGGGTAGTCAGCTCGGGGTTGATGATTCCGAGCAACTGTACACTTGCGGCATGCACCCCAACGTCCTTCAGGAAGGACCCGGAAATTGTCCGATTTGTGGCATGAATTTAACACCGATGCGAGGTGGTAGTTCCACACCCAGCGGCGAGCGGAAAATCCTCTATTGGCGGGCTCCGATGGATCCCAATTACATTTCCGACCAACCAGGCAAGTCACCGATGGGTATGGATCTGGTTCCGGTCTATGAAGATGAGATGCAGGGAGCGGTGATATCTATCGACCCTACCGTGGTTCAGAATATTGGTGTCCGAACCGCTACCGTGCAACGGAAAAACCTGTCACGTTCCATCATCACCAATGGGATCGTCACCGTGGATGAGTCCCGGACATTCCGGGTGAACCCGAAAATATCCGGCTGGATTGAAAGCCTCTATGTTGATGAGACCGGACAGTCAGTTGATAAGGGGCAGCCGTTATTGGATATCTACAGCCCGGAATTGGTGACGGCACAGCAGGAATATCTGCTGGCGTTGAAGGGGGTGGAGGCGCTGGCACATACTACTTTAGAGGCATCACTTGGCAGTACTCGGGCACTATTGGCTGCGGCTCGAGAACGGCTGGAATACTGGGATATTACCGATTCGCAGATTGCGGAATTAGAAACCACCGAACAAGTATCGCGGGTGATGACATTTTACAGTCCGACGTCGGGTGTGGTGATACATAAGAATGCGGTTGAAGGGGGATATGCCAAGGCTGGCATGGATTTGTTCCAGATCGCTGATCTTTCCCAGATTTGGATCGAAGCGGAAATTTATGAATACGAACTGCCCTGGGTGCGGGTAGGGCAGAATGCCGGGATTACGGTTCCCTACGATCCAGCGATGGTGTACAATGGGACAGTCAGCTATGTCTATCCTTATTTGAATCCCAAAACCCGGACTGCCAGGGTGAGAATATCATTGAGTAACCGGCGGTTGGAATTGAAATTGGATATGTATGTGGAAGTACAGATCGACACCCGGGTGCGGAATAATGCAGTGTCGATACCCCGGGAAGCGGTGGTGAGGTCCGGGAAGCGGGATGTGGTATTTCTGGCTTTGGGTGAGGGTAGATTTCTGCCCCGGGAAATCACATTGGGACTGGAGGCAGATGATTCCCAATATGAAGTGCTATCGGGATTGGCGCTGGGGGATCGGGTTGTAACGTCGGCGCAGTTCCTGTTGGATTCGGAAGCGCAGCTTCAGGAAGCATTACAGAAATTAATATCAAGCAGGGGATCGGAGACGGATACCCCAGCGGCTGAAGTTCAAAGTGATCATGGCGAATCGGTTATGACTAACCGTTCGACGGAACGTGAGGGACATGTGGCATCGGGAGCTACCATGTCGGATGTGTTTGAGGCGGACAAGTTGTACCAGTGCCCAATGCATCTGGAAATTGTAACATCGGATAGTGATGCCCGATGCCCTCATTGCAATATGTTTCTCGAGGAAATGTCGTCGGAAAAGGTCATGGAATTGCGGGATTCGCATCCGCACGGCTGCGTAATGTGTCCCGTGATTCGTCCTGAGGCTGAAAAGGATGAGAAATGCTCGGTATGTGGTATGTCTCTGCAGCCCATCGAACATAAAAAACACGATCATTCATAAGATTAGAGATATATTATGCTTGAAAAGATTATAGAAGGATCAATCAGAAATCGATTAATGGTAATTTTATTTACCTTTGCAATAATCGCCATTGGTATTCGCAGTTTATTAACAATTCCGGTCGATGCTATTCCCGACTTGTCCGACGTTCAGGTGATAATCCAAGTTGATTATCCCGGTCAGGCACCGCAAGTAGTGGAAGATCAGGTTATCTATCCTTTAACCACAGCTTTATTGGCTGTGCCCTTTGTGAAGGATGTTCGGGGTTATTCCTTTTTCAATTTCGGAATGGTGTATTTGATATTTGAAGACGGCACCGACCTTTATTGGGCGCGTAGCCGGGTATTGGAATATTTGAACACGGCGCAAAAAGACCTCCCCGCCGGTGTAGTTCCCAGGCTTGGACCCGATGCAACCGGATTGGGTTGGGTATATGAATGGGTACTGATGTCCGATAATCACGATCTTTCAGAATTGCGATCTATCCAGGATTGGTATATCAAATATGAATTACAATCCGTCCCCGGTGTGGCGGAAGTTGCGTCGATGGGCGGCTTTGTCAAGCAGTATCAGGTGGTGGTAGATCCTGATGCTTTGGCATCGTTTGGCATTCCGTTAAGCCATGTAAAAATGGCAATCAAGGAATCCAATAATGACGTGGGGGGTCGCCTCCTGGAGATGGGCGAAACTGAGTTCTTTATCCGTGGATTGGGTTATATTAGAGGCGAATCCGACGCAGAACGAATTGAGCAGATCGAAAATATTCCCCTGGTAGCAGGCTCATCGGGGAATCCTATCCGGTTAAAGCAAGTTGCCCGCGTCCAGGTTGGTCCCGAACTCCGCCGGGGTATTGTCGAATGGAACGGCGAAGGGGAAGTGGTCGGCGGTATTGCCATAATCCGCTTTGGCGAGAATGCATTAGCGGTGATCGATCGGGTTAAGGATAAGTTGCAGGATTTGCAGAAGGGTTTGCCGGAAGGGGTCGAAATTGTTACGGCATACGACCGGTCGGCGTTGATCCATCGTGCGATTGATAACCTGAAGGAAAAGCTAACCGAAGAGCTGATCGTGGTGGCGCTGATTATCATCATCTTCCTGCTGCACGCGCGGAGTGCGATGGTGGCGATTTTTACCCTGCCGTTGGGAGTGTTGATGTCGTTTATCGCAATGCGTGTGTTAGGGATCAATGCCAATATCATGTCGTTGGGAGGGATTGCTATCGCGATTGGAGTGATGGTGGATGCGTCAATTGTGATGGTGGAGAATGCTCATAAGCATTTGGAACGGGATCGGGACAAGAAACCGCATCTCGATATCATTCTGGATGCCTCCAAGGAAGTGGGTCCGGCGCTGTTTTTCAGTTTGGTGATTATTACGGTGTCGTTTTTTCCGGTGTTTGCGCTGGAGTCGCAGGAAGGCAGGCTGTTCAGTCCGTTGGCGTACACCAAGACCTTCGCGATGGCTGCCTCATCGTTGATTGCGATTACCATTATTCCAGTACTCATGTTCTTCTTCATTCGCGGCAAGATAATATCGGAACAACGCAATCCGCTAAGCAAGTTCTTCATCTGGCTGTATCGACCTTTGATTAAAGGAGTACTCAAAGCGCCATTGTTGGTGATAGGAATTGCATTGGGGGTAACGCTGGTGACGTTATACCCCTGGAGCCAATTGGGGTCTGAATTCATGCCGCCGTTGAATGAGGGAGATCTGTTGTATATGCCCACCACCCCTCCCGGTATATCGCCTATGAAAGCACGGGAGCTGCTTCAGCAAACAGATAAGATCATCAAGACCTTTCCCGAAGTAAAACACGTGTTCGGGAAAATCGGTCGAGCGGAAACTGCCACTGACCCGGCGCCCTTATCTATGATTGAGACCACCATCATCTTGGAACAGGATAAAGCAAAATGGCGTCCCGGCGTGACGATGGAATCGTTAATCCAAGAATTGGATGCCGCTGTACAGATCCCTGGGTTGACCAACGCCTGGACCATGCCCATCCGAACCCGAATCGATATGTTATCCACCGGCATCAAGACCCCGGTAGGAATCAAGATTATGGGGGATGATTTAGACACTCTTGCCGTGTTAGGGGAAAAGGTCGAAGCGGTTATGAAAGGAGTTCCGGGGACGGTGTCGGCATTTGCTGAACGGGTAGTGGGAGGCAGGTATATCGATATCGACATCGACCGTGAAAAAGCTGCACGTTATGGACTGAGAATTTCGCACATTCAGGATGCAATTACTTCCGCTTTAGGTGGTATGAACGTGTCATATACGGTTGAAGGTAACGCACGTTATCCAATTAACGTTCGTTATCCTCTTGAGAAACGGAATGATCTTGAAAGCATCGGACGGGTGCGGATTCCTACACCGCAGGGATTTACGGTGCCGTTAGAACAAGTGTCGGATATCAGGATTATGGATGGTCCGCCCATGATCAAGACCGAAAACGCCCGAAAGACGTTGTGGGTGTATGTGGATATCCGTGATGTGGATGTGGGGACGTATGTGGCGCAGGCTAAGAAAGTGTTAAATCAGCATTTGAAAATACCGGAAGGGTATTCGCTGGTGTGGTCGGGGCAGTACGAATATATGGAACGGGTGGCGGCTAAGATGAAAATCATGATCCCTATGACAATATTGATCATTTTTTTCCTGCTCTATTTCCATTTTCGCAGTGTGGGGTTGACGATGTTGCTGATGATTCCGCTGCCGTTGGCGTTAGTCGGCGGGGTGTGGTTAATGTACATCCTCGGTTTCAATATGTCAGTGGCGGTGGCGGTGGGGATGATAGCAATGGCGGGGATTGCTGCGGAGACCGGAGTGGTGATGGTGGTGTATTTGGAAGAAGCATATCATCGGTATCAGCGGGAAGGAAAAATGACATCGCGTGGTCAATTGAAACTGGCAATCCAGGAAGGGGCGGTGGACCGGGTACGACCAAAGTTGATGACCGTGGCGACCACTTTGATCGGACTGCTACCGATTATGTTCGGCACCGGTACCGGCAGTGAGGTTATGAAGCGAATCGCAGCGCCGATGGTGGGTGGATTAATCACCTCGGCAGTGCTGGTCTTGATTGTGATTCCAGCCATTTACTATTATCTAAGGCGTTCATCGGTTTCTAAAACGGTTTTAAGTTAAATAGATG
>CBDVBD010000050.1:0-19806 GCA_965372135.1 uncultured bacterium
GTGATCCGATACAGTCCAATGGAATCTTTTGGGAAATATTGGGAAGATTGGGGGGAATTATATGATGATATACTATATGACTGGGCGCATGGTCTGTTTCCTGATCTAACAAAGGAGGAAGAAGTGAATAATCACAGGGATAATTTTCAACGACTATTATGGTCCGCAATGGGATCGTCGGCGGATCTTGGAGTTGGGATTAAATTCAAACCGTGTCCGTATGGATATATCAATTTCATGGTGCGTAATGGTCTTGGATACAGGCACAGTGAAAACGACCAGTATAAGAATTTCCAGGTTCGAATTGGGAGGCTCCTATTAGATAAGGCAGTACATGTGTCGGCATTTGCAGAAATAGAACCGTGGCAGGGTGTTGATAATGAGGGTAATCCCGAAAGTTATGTGAATTACCAATGGGATGTGATGGCATCATACACCAAGGAAAACTGGTTGACGGTTGGGGTGGATGTGAATTCGAAGTCGTTTCCCGGCAGTATGGAAGATATTACAGCCATGTGTTATTCGGGATTTACGCATTTCTATATGATGCCGGGGAAGTTGAAGGGGATCGCGCGGTATGATTTTTACGACACCGGGTTCAACGATGTGGAAACTCCGCCAGGGGTCGCTGCCTATGAATCCAATGCCAGCTTGATGATTATTGGTGTGGATTGGCAGGTGCATGAACATGTGAGCATCATTCCCAATTTCCAAATCCTGTCATTCGAAGATTCGGATCTGGATGCGGAAAATACTGCGTATGTTCATTTGTTGTTTACGTTGTAAAGCATGGTTAAAATTATCCACAGAAGGGTGGGGACAGTCTGTCCGAGAATAACCAACTCGTGCTGGCAGACGCCCTCGTCTGCCAGTTAAGTCGTTGTTATTCCGTCACACGAGGGCGTGTGACGGCACTTCAAATAATATTCTCGGACAGTCTGGGGACACGCTGCGGCACGAGAAATAAAAACCCGTCAATTAATGACGGGTTTTTTGCGTGTTTTCGTAGAATCAAAAGCAAATCACCATTACAAAATCTTGTCGAAAGATATCCATGAAGCACGATTTTTACTTGATTTTAGTGTTAGAGTTACATATATTATTATAAAATATGAAATCAGGCTGGTTCCTAGTGTTCATTGGGGTTAAGATTGTCATTTTCTGACACAGATCACATCAACAAAATCTGCATCACACTGAGGAAATCATCATGAGTATCCCTCGCATTCCCTTATTCATCGATGGTAATTGGATAGAATCAACCACTGACACATGGATGCCGGTGTATAATCCCAGTACCGGTGAGGTGATTGCCGAAGCTCCGGATTGTTTGCCGGAAGAAGTTGACATGGCGGTGGCGGCGGCTAAGGCTGCTTTTCCCGCATGGGCGGAAAAGCCAGCGGTGGAACGGATTCAGTACCTGTTTAAATTGAAGCAGTTATTGGATGCGAATTTGCATGATTTAGCGACTGTGATTGCTACGGAAAACGGGAAGACCCATGCGGAGGCGGTGGGGTCGGTGGCGCGGGCGATTGAAATCGTGGAATTTGCGTGCGGGATACCGACGTTGACGATGGGAGAAGCGTTATACAATGTGACGCCGGAAATCGATACTGTTACGCTGAGGGAACCGTTAGGGGTGTGCGGGGGAATCGTGCCGTTCAATTTTCCAGCCATGATACCGATGTGGATGTTTCCAATTGCGATTGCGTGCGGGAATACGTTTGTGCTGAAAGCCAACTGCAAATGCCCCAATTCGGGGAAGTATGTGATGGAATTACTGCAGCAAACAGAATTACCGGATGGGGTGGTGAATATGGTGTATTGCGAACGGGACGGGTCGTCCCGGTTGGTGGAACATCCGGATGTGAAGGCGGTGGCGTTTGTGGGATCGACCACGGTGGGGAAGGTTGTTTATGAAACTGCGGCGAAACATGGCAAGCGGGTGCAGACGTTGTGTCAGGCGAAAAATCACGCGCTGGTGATGCCGGATTGTGCGTTTATACCGACGGTTTTGGGGATTGTGAATGCGGCGTTCGGGTGTGCCGGGGAGCGGTGTATGGCATTGCCGGTGGTGGTGGCGCATGAGGCGATTGCGGATCAGTTGGTGGAGGCGGTGGTGGAACATGCGGCGAAGGTGAAGGTGGGTCCGGCGGAGGGGGACGGGGTGGAAATGGGTCCGGTGGTGACGCAGGAACATTTGAAAAGCGTGACCGAATATATCGAGATTGGCGTCAAAGAGGGGGCGAAGTTGATGCTGGATGGGCGGGGATATAAGGTGGACGGACACCCGAACGGTTTTTATTTGGGTCCGACGGTGTTCGATCAGGTGACGAACGATATGGTAGTGGGGACGGAGGAGATTTTCGGTCCGGTGCTGTCGATCAAGCGGACGAAAAGTTTCGATGAAGGGTTGGATATGATCAACGCCAGTATTTACGGCAACGGCAGTGCGATTTACACCACCAGCGGGTATTACGCCCGGGAATTTTCGCGCAGGGTGCAGGCGGGGATGGTGGGGATTAATGTGGGGATTCCGGTGCCGTTGGGATTTTTCTCGTTTACTGGCTGGAAGCAGTCGTTTTTCGGGGATTTGCACAGCCATGGCAAGGACGGGGTGTTGTTCTATACCGAGAAGAAGTCGATTACATCGCGGTGGCATAAGGAGCCGCAGGCGAAGGATGTGAGGGTTAGTACGTGGGATGATGGGAGGGAAGAAGTTTGATTGTTCGATTGTTTCACTGTTGAATTGTTAAATTGCCGACATGGTGGGAGGTGAAGAAATGAGAAAATACTCGTGTTTATTGGTAATGATGAGTGCTTGCCTTGTGAATATAGGCATATTTGGCTCATTTAATCAAGTGATAAGTGCCGATCCAGATAGCGCTGAGATACATTTCAAACAGGGTTGCGCGTACGACAGCCTTGGACTTTATAATGAAGCTATAGAGTCTTTTAAGCTGGCGATACAAATCGATCCCAGTTTTGCCGAAGCGTATTATAATTTAGGGGTGGATTACGGGCAATTAGGCAGCGACATTGAAGCAATACAATCATACAATCAAGCGATTCGCATCTATCCTGATTATGCCAAAGCACATTATAATCTAGGGTTGACCTATGGCGAATTGGGTAGATGGAGCCAAGCGAAAGAATCGATGATGCAGGCGATCCGGATCCAGCCTAATGATGCCGAGGCGCATTACAATTTAGGAGTGGTGTACAACACATTGGGTCACATCAATGAAGCGATAGAATCCTTCAAACAGGCGATTGGGTTCCAGCCGGATTTTGCACTGGCTCATGCAAATCTGGGTTTGGCTTATGGCAAACAGAGACGGTACAATGAAGCAGTAGAATCCTATAAGCAGGCGATTCGCATCCAGCCAGATTATGCTGATGCGCACTACAATTTAGGTGTTAGATATGCTGAATTGGGTCGCTGGAGAGATGCATCAAAATCTTTCAAACAGGCTATTCTTATCCAACCGGACAATGCCGAATCACATTATAATCTAGGATTGATATACTTGAATCTTGAAGAAAGAGACTCAGCCTTAGTGGAATATGAGATTCTCAAAGAACTTGATGAGGATCTGGCTGATAGGCTATTAAAGAGCAGTTACCGATAACAAGCTTTGATACATCATCAACCTATCATATCCCGTTGGAATCAAAAATGACCGCCTGTTACGCAGATGAATAACTTATCACTCAGAAAGGGAAATAGATTATGTTGAAAATATTGGAACTGTTGACATACGATCAACTTCCGCATGATAAAAATGATAAGCATAAACGTGAATTCGAAATCGCTAGCAGATTTGTGGCAAGTCAAAAGAGTATCTATGGTCGGGAATTTTTATTGAACGCAGAGTATCAAGAACAAAGGAAGGAGGATCAACCACCGGATTGCAAAGCATCAGAAGGAAATATCAATTGGCATATTGAATTAACTGAAGTCGTGTATCAAGAACATGCAGGTAAGAATGCAAAACAGAACGAATATGCTCAATCAATTCAAAGAATTCTGAAAAGTAAGTTTAAAGATTTGGAAGGAATCGCCATATACGTAGATGACAATTATCAAGAACCACCTTTTCCAGACTTGAACAAACCCAAAGGACAGATTATCGTAGATAAAATAATAGCGAAAACTGAAGATAATTTGGATAAAATCAGAAAACTTAAATATAGCGAATCTCATATTATTAACAGAACGAAAGAAGATAAAGATATTGAGAAAATAAGGTTATTTGTATATAAAAGTCCAAATTTGAAAAACTCCATTGAAGTTAGATTTCCAAATCATTTTCCGTTATTAGTTAAAGTTCTTAGAAACCTTCTTAAAACAACAATTCAAAAAAAGGAGATTACACGTCCTGACAAAAGCGTAAAGAACATGCTTCTGGTATGGGATGTTAGGACTATGGCTTTACCAAGGGATTTGCCTGGAAATCAACCGCCCGATGGATTAGGATTTGACGAACAGATAAAAATGGCAAATGATGTTTTAAAAAAATATGGCGCTACCTTTGATGAAGTATGGTATTTTCTTCCATTCAAGGAATACGACAAAGGTCATATGGTTAGAATTTTCCCAAAGGAAAGTATAAAATAATTAATGATTTTCATTATATTCGATAGCAGATTGAGATTGGCACATCCCGCCAAAGCAGGATTCGCAATGACCGGTCTGGGAGAAGGCTAGGCAGTCTAATTTAGTTTCAGGTACACAGATGACCGCTGATGAATATAGAAAACAAATTGGTGAATGGACTGTGGCAACAATTAAGTCCTTCTCAGGTTGGCCAAGTGAATATAAAATTATTGAATTTAGACAAAGGAAGTTTTTAATGATGCCGGAAACAGATGATTATTATCCTGCCATTGCCATTAAACGAAAAAAAAATGATAATTGGAAAAACATAGAAATACTAATTGAAAATTTGCTCAGCTCTATAAGCTGGGTAAAGAAGAGCGCTTTTTGGGTGGATGAATGGTCTGGTGGTCCTTACCCTAAACCTATTCTAAAAGATCGTAAGACATACATAATAGTGGACAATGATCTCCCGCCTAGAATGCTAAATGATCCATCCAATTGGTTACCAGAACCTACGAATCCCGATGCTCGATTGGCTCTTGCACTTTTCAGAGAAGCTCTATATCTAAATAATATAGCGTACAAATTCTTAAGCTTCTATAAAATTATTAATTTGCGTTTTCCAAAATCAAAACATGATCAAATTAAATGGATCAATGATAATCTAGAAATAGTAAGATGGGACGCTGATGAACGTATCGACCAACTAAGAAATGACCATGATGACATAGGAGATTATTTATATAAATCATGTAGATGTGCGGTAGCTCATGCTGGAGAAAAACCAAACCATGATCCAGATAATTACGATGATAAGAAACGGTTATCCAATGACCTTCCTGTTATTAGAGAACTTGCTATAATATTGATAGAAAAAGAATATGGGGTTGAGTCACTTATTTCAAGTAGAACAAGAAAAATATAGGTACTAAAGACACATCACGAAATAAAGGAGGATAGGATGCCTCGAGTTGTTAAGGGAGGGTTGATTCAGATTCATTGTACAGAATCAGCAGATCAGCCGGTGGAAAAAATCAAACAAAATATGATCGACAAACATGTGCCGTGGATCGAAAAAGCCGCGTCGGAAGGGGTGGAAGTGCTGTGCCTGCAGGAACTGTTCTACGGACCGTACTTTCCCGCCGAGCAGGAAATCAAGTGGTACCAGTTGGCGGAACGGATTCCCGACGGTCCGACTACGAAATTGATGCAGGATTTAGCTGCGAAACATAAGATGGTGATTATTCCGCCGATCTATGAAGAAGAAATAACCGGCGTGTATTACAACACCGCGCCGGTGATCGATGCCGATGGGGATTTTTTGGGGATGTACCGGAAGAATCATATACCGCACTGTCATCCCGGGTTTTGGGAGAAGTTTTATTTCCGTCCGGGGAATTATGGGTATCCGGTGTTCAATACCAAGGTAGGGAAAATCGGAGTGTATATCTGTTACGACCGGCATTTCCCTGAAGGATACCGGATTTTGGGATTGAACGGGGCGGAGATTATTTTTAATCCGTCAGCAACGGTGGCGGGATTATCGGAACATCTGTGGAAATTGGAGCAGCCGTCGCAGGCGGTGGCGAACCAGTATTTCGTGGGCGCTATCAACCGGGTGGGATGGGAAGACCCGTGGCGTACCGGGGAATTTTATGGGCAGAGTTATTTTTGCGATCCTCGCGGGCAGATGATTCAGGTGGGCAGCCGGGATAAAGATGAATTGATTACCGCGGAGATGGATTTGGATTCGATTTTGGAAGTGCGGAATGTGTGGCAGTTTTTCCGGGATCGCAGACCGGAGACGTATGATGAGATTGTGGAACTTTAAGATATCATTGTTCAATTGTTCGATTGTTTCATTGTTAAATTGCTAAATTGTTAAATTGTTGGTAAGATTAGAAGGATAGAAGATATGGTGGAATATCGGAAGCCGAATGATTCAGTCCCACCCCCTACTCCATATGAGGGTCCGACAGCGCAGGAGATTTTGGAGTTGCGGCGGGAATATTTGATGCCTAACCATCTGCTGTATTACAAGAATCCGGTGGCGATTGTGCAGGGGCAGATGCAGTATCTGTACGACACCGAGGGCAGGCAGTATTTGGACGGTATTGCCGGGATTGTGACGGTAAGTGTGGGGCATTGTAATCCGCGGGTGTTGGAAAAAACGATTGCGCAGACCAAGCTGTTGCAACACGCCACCACAATTTATTTGCACCCGTTGATTGCACAGTACGGGAAGATGCTGGCGGAAAAGATGCCAGGGGAACATCTGACGCAGTCGTTTTTCACCAATTCCGGCAGCGAAGCCAATGATTTAGCGGTGTTGGCGGCGATATTATCTACCGGGAATGTGGATATATTGGCGCTGCGGAATGCTTATCATGGGATGTCGCGAGTGCCCATGAGTCTGGTTGGACATTCAACCTGGCGGTATCCTGTGCCAACACAGTCCAATATCCATCATATCCTGCAGGGGTACTGCTACCGGTGTCCGGTGAAGCTGACGTATCCATCGTGTAATGTGGCATGTGCGCGGGATGTGGAAAATGTCATCCTCAGTTCCACTACAGGGAAAGTGGCTGCGGTGATTGCGGAACCGATTCAAGGAGTAGGCGGTAGTGTGACGCCTCCGCCGGAGTATTTTGGAATCATTTACGACACTGTTAAGAAATACGACGGATTGTTTATATCCGATGAAGTGCAGACTGGTTTCGGGCGTACCGGATCGAAATATTGGGGCATCGAGAATTGGGGGGTGGAGCCGGATATGATGACGATGGCGAAGGGGATGGGCAACGGGATTCCAATAGGAGCGGTGACGTCGAGTGCGGAAATTGCGGCGCCGTTGAAGGATAAATTGTTCTTCAATACATTTGGGGGAAATCCAGTATCGATGGCGCAGGGGATCGCTACTATGGAAGAGATCGACGAGCAGGGTTTGCAGGAGAATTCGGCGAAGGTTGGGGCGCATTTGATGGATGGATTACGGCGGTTGGAAAGCCAATACGAACTGATCGGGGAGGTGCGGGGGATGGGTTTGATGCTGGGGGTGGAGTTGGTGAAATCCCGGGAAAGCCGGGAACCGGCACCGGAAGCCACCGCTCAGATATTGGAAATGGCAAAGGACTGCGGGTTGTTGATTGGAAAGGGTGGGTTGTTCGGCAACGTGATACGGATTAAGCCGCCGATGTGTATTACGGTGGATGATGTGGATTATATGGTGGAGGTGCTGGGGGATTGTTTTGAGGAGGTGGGGTAGAATCATTGCTCGATTGTTCGATTGTTCGATTGTTCGATTGTTAAATTGTCCATTAGATCGTTGTGATTAGGAGAATATTATGCAGTTTGATACTTTAATCAAGGGTGGGACGGTGGTGACGGCGTTGGATACGTTTCCGGCGGATGTGGGGATTGTGGGGGAAAAGATTAGCACTATTGGTGAGAATTTGACCAGTGATTCTCCTTGCCGGGAAATCGATGCTTCCGGGAAATATGTGATGCCGGGGGGAATCGATGTGCATGTGCATTTGCAGCTACCGTTTTGCGGTACGGTTAGTTCCGATGATTTCGTGACCGGCACAAAAGGGGCTGCACGAGGGGGCGTTACTACTGTTATCGATTTCGCAATCCAAGACGCTGAAAAGGGTTTGATGGCGGGGATCGAAGCCCGGATGAAGGAGGCGGAGGGTCGGGTGTGTGTGGATTATTCCTTGCACTCGATTATCACCAAATGGAGCGATGCTATCCGCCGCGAAATGCAGGAAGTGATCGATTTCGGGATTCCTACTTTCAAGATGTTTATGGTGTACGAGAAGGAAGGGTGGCAGTCGGATGATGCTGCGTTATACAGCGGATTAGCGGAGACGGCAAACAATGGCGCCAGGATTTGTGTGCATGCGGAAAGTGAAAAGGTGATGTCGTTGTTGATCGAAAAGTATCTGCCGGAAAAGGAGAAATACGGAGCGTACGCGCATGCGTTGTCCCGCCCGAATTTCATCGAAGAGGAAGCGGTGGCGCGGGCGATCAAATGGGCGGAAGTGACGGATGGGCGGTTGTATGTGGTGCATATCTCCACCGGTGGTGCGGCGGATTTGGTGTGGGAAGCGCGCAGTTACGGCACCAATGTGTATGGGGAAACCTGCCCGCAGTATTTGTTGTTGACCGATGATGTTTTTAAAGACCCGGAACGGGGGCATTTGTACGCCACCTGTCCTCAGATCAAGAAAAAAGAGGACAGCGAACGGCTGTGGGAAGCATTGACGGATAACGAATTGGCGTTGATCGCCACCGACACGTGTACTTTTAATACCGAGCAGAAAGCGATGTGGGAAGGGGATTTTACCAAGATTCCGTTCGGGATGCCTGGAGTGGAGACGTTGCTGCCGTCGGCGTACACCGAAGGGGTGTTGGGGGAACGTTTCAGCTTGAACCATTTCGTATCGTTGATTAGCACCAATCCGGCGAAGTTGATGGGGATGTATCCAAGGAAGGGGACGTTGGCAGTGGGCAGCGATGCGGATGTGAATGTAATGGATCCGGAAAAGAAAAAGACGGTTGATTGGCAAGAGTTGGCTACCAATTGCGACTGGTCACCGTATCAGGGGATGCAGATGGCGGGTTTTCCGGAGGTGACGATTAGCCGGGGGAAGGTGGTGGTGGACAATGGGGCGTTTGTGGGGGATGAGGGGCATGGAAGATTTGTGAAGAGGGAAGCGGGGGGAGAGGTGTAAGTGTAAATTCCAAATCCCAAATTACAAATTACAAATTACAAACAATATCAAAACTCCAAATTCGAAATCCGCCGGAGGCGGACAGGTCCGAAACTCGAAACAAATTAGAATTTCAAAATTCTAAACTGGATCCCGCATTCCGCCAACTGGCGGACGGGATGACAGAGGATGGGGTGGGATTAGATAGAAAGTACACAATGGAACCAGTTATGAATAATGGTCAGAAGATATCAGGGTTGCAGGGGGCGATTCAGGAAGCGGGGCGGTGTTTGCTGTGTCACGATGCGCCGTGTGATGTGGGATGCGGCGCGGATACAGATCCAGCAACGTTTATCCTGAAACTGCGTATGGGGAATATTAAGGGTGCGGTGCGTACCATGCGGGAAAACAACATCCTGGCGGCGACGTGCGCGGAAGTGTGCCCAACCTGCCGATTGTGTGTGGAAGCCTGTTCACGTACTGGCATCGATCAGCCGATCAAGATCGCCGAATTGCAGGCTTTTTTAGCGGAATACGAGCGGGAGGAGAACATGCAGGTTTTGCAGGCTCCGCCCCAAGGGAATAGAAAAGTCGCGGTGATTGGTTCCGGTCCGGCGGGATTATCTGCGGCTGCCAACTTAGCGCTTAAGGGATATAAAGTAACTGTATTGGAAAAGATGCCCCAACCGGGTGGATTGTTACGATATGGTATTCCGGATCACCGCCTGCCGCCGGATTTGTTAGACCATGAAATTCAATTAGTCGAGGATTTAGGGGTTGCATTCAACTGCAATCAAGCTATCTCTTCGAAACAGGACTTGGATGGATTGCTCAAGGATGGTTATGATGCGGTTTTCTTGGCAACCGGTTATGATAGGTCCTATGGCTTGGGACTTCCTGGGGAAGATTTACAGGGGGTATTTCGATGGGATGATTTCCTTAGATACAGTAAGAATCCGGGATTGCGACCGGAACTGGAATTGAAAGTAAGGGGGAAACGGGTGGTGGTGGTGGGCGGGGGGTCGGTGGCGATGGATTGTGCGGTGACGGCGAAATATCTTGGTGCTGACCGGGTGTACACGGTGTCGTTGGAGGGGATGGAGGAGCTGCCGGCGGATGCGGAAGAAAAGGAAGCGGCTTTCCAGGCGGGTGTCCGTTTTCGTTCTCACTCCCGCATCACGGATATATATGGTGATAACGGTTTGCTGCTGGGTGTAAAAGGCATTGAAATCCGATGGATAAAGCCGGAGTGGCTGGTGCCGGAAAATGCGGAAGATATCCCTGGCACCGAATTCTCACTTCCGGCAGACATCCTGATCGAAGCCATCGGCGCTGGATTCTCCTCAGAATTACAATCGATGCTAACCGGACTGGACAGAGATAGCGGGATGCTGAAGGCGGATCCGGAGACGATGATGACGTCTAATCCCAGGATTTTTGCCGGTGGAGATATGGTGGGGGCACGGAAGACGGTGGCATCGTCGGTGATCGATGGTAAGAAAGCTGCGGACGCTATCGCAGAAGCTATTCCGATCACTCCACCGGTAGTGATTCCCAAACGGACACGTCCCAGCTTGGAAATCGAATTCTGCGGCAGGACATTCATCAACCCATTCTGCCTGTCGGCGTCGCCGGTGGGCAATACCGCCGAAATGGTGTCTCGAGCTTACGAAGCGGGATGGGGCGGGTGTTACTTTAAGACCCTGAATTTAGAAAAGGATTACGAAATCATCGATCCCACACCGCGATTGCATGCGTTGCACCACGGGGAAAGACGATTCATCGGACTGCAAAATATCGAGATGGTCAGCGAACGACCATTGGCAGATAACCTGCGCGATATTGCCTGGTTAAAGAAAAAATATCCGGAGCGGATACTTGTCAGCAGCATCATGGGGTACAATGACGAGGGTTGGATCGAATTGGCGAAGGGATCAGAGGATGCCGGCGCTGACATGTTGGAGCTGAATTTTTCCTGTCCTCAGATGGCAGTGGAGGGAGCCGGGCATAAAATCGGGCAGCAATACGATATGTTGGAACATTTCACCCGGGTGGTTAAGGATAATGTGTCGATACCGGTCATCGCGAAAATGACGCCGAATATTACCGATATAGTGGAGCCATCGGTGGCTGCGAAAGCCGGTGGGGCGGATGCGATTTCAGCTATCAATACACTGCGGGCAATCACTGAAGTTGACCTGGACACGCTATCACCGATGCCTTCGATCCAGGGGAAAGGGTCGATCAGCGGGTATTCCGGTCCGGCAGTGAAGCCGATTGCATTGCGATTTATTGGGGAATTGGCACAGAGTGAGGAACTGAGATTGCCGGTGTCGGGAATCGGGGGTATCGAAACCTGGCAGGATGCCGCAATGTTCCTGTTGATGGGAGCTTCCAACCTGCAGGTCACCACCGGAGTGATGCACTATGGGTACCGGATGGTGGAATCGATGATCGAAGGGATGGAGGATTATTTGGAATCGAAGGGGATGAAATCGGTGATGGAATTGGTGGGGGCTGGATTGCGGTATTTGGTGGATCCTTCGGAGCACCATCAAACCAAGCACGTGATTTCGGTGGTGGATCAGGATAAATGTATTGGGTGTGGCTTGTGTTACATCGTTTGTCACGACGGCGCCAACCAAGCTATGAAGTTCGATGCCGAAACCAGAAAAGCAGAGGTGGATAAGGAACGGTGCGTGGGATGCTTGTTGTGTAAGCACCTGTGTCCGGTTTGGGATTGTATCAACGCCGAAGAGATCGACGGTTTAAATAGGGGTGGGATGCATCAAGATGCATTGGAATTCGTTAAGAATCAATAATCTTAGATTTGATGAGATGGGCTTTTAGCTGCTGTAGTTCGCTTTCGATGCGATCCAATAATGATTGCAGCCGCTCATGATCGATGTTCTCGCAGCTTTGTTCCAGTTCCAACGCTACTGATTGGACTTCTACCGCACCTACATTACCGGCGGAACCTTTGATTTTATGCGCCAGCGTTTGGACTAACAGTTTATCGTCCGCCTTCAACGCCTGTTTCAACTCCGCGATATGACCGGGAATGTCCCCTAAGAAATCCACCAAAATTTCCTTTGCCAATCCTCCATCCCCCATCACACGATCCAATATCCCGTTCCAATCAAAGATAACTTTCTTTGCTGGAGTTTTTTGATCGTTTAGCTTATCGGTAAGTGTGATTTTCTTACTGGATGTCCACTTTTCTATCATTTTTTCAAGAGCTTGCGGTTTCACCGGCTTGGCAATATAGTCATCCATACCGGCATCAATACATTTTTCCCGATCACCCTGCATGGCATTGGCAGTCATGGCAATGATGGGTATGTTATGATTTTTGATTTTGGATTCCGGATGTCGAATAGCTTTTGTCGCTTCGTATCCATCCATCTCCGGCATTTGTACATCCATGAGGATTATGTCATAACAATTTGTTTCCAAAGCTTTTATAGCTTCTTTTCCATTTTCGACCAGATTGGCACGATATCCAAGTTTTTCCAAAATCTTCAATGCCACCTTTTGATTGACAGGATTATCCTCGGCAACCAATATCCGCACATTCCGCCGTTTGCTTTCCAAGACCGAGTGCCGCGTTACAATCGGCTTTTGTGATTCTGCAGACTGTTCTTTCGTCAAGCCATTTACCGTGGTTAGACAATCGTACAGGATATTTTTCTTAACCGGTTTTGGAAGATATCCTGAAAATCCAATATTCCTCATTCGCGCTGCATCACCCCGTTCTGCAACAGAAGTCAACATCACCAGCCGGGTATCGCGGATTAAGGGATCACTCTTGATTTTTGTTCCCAGCATTTCCCCATTCATTCCAGGCATTAACATATCCAATATGGCAATCCGGTATGGATCGTTATCTTTAACAGCATTGTGTAGTTTTTCTAAGGCTGTCTTGCCATCTGACGCTTCATCATACCGACACTGCCATGTTTTTAGTAGGATAGACAGCAATCGGCGATTAGTATCATTATCATCAACGAATAAGATGCGTTTCCCTTGGATGCCTTCTGCAATATCTTCTCCGGGTTGTTCGGTTAATTGCTGCTTGCCCATTACCGCGGTAAACCAGAACGTGGACCCTTCACCTTCCGTGCTTTCCACTCCAATCCTACCGCCCATTAATTCCGATAAGCGTTTGGAAATCGATAGACCCAAACCGGTCCCACCATGTTTCCGAGTTGTGGACGAATCCGCCTGAGTGAACGCTTCGAAAAGAGACCCAAGTTTATCCTGTGAAATTCCAACACCTGTGTCTGTAACACTAAATTTCACAGTGACTTCGGATTCATTTTCCTCCTCAATCTCTACACGGATCACCACTTCCCCGTCACTGGTGAATTTGATGGAGTTACCCACCAGATTGGTCAGAATCTGGCGCAGCCTTCCCGGATCACCTTGCAGAAGGGTCGGTACATCAGGCTCTATCATACACACATATTCCAATCCCTTTTCATACGCCTTCAATGCCAACAAATCCCCCATTTCTTCCAACATCGTCCGTAAATTAAAATCGATCACTTCAATGTCCAATTTGCCGGCTTCTACCTTGGAAAAATCCAGGATATCGTTGATCAATGTCAACAAGGCTTCGGCGCTGGATTGCACCGTATTAGCAAAATCCCGTTGTTCATTGGTCAGCTCCGTCTCCAACAACAACCCGGTCATCCCGATTACCCCGTTCATCGGTGTTCGGATTTCATGGCTCATATTAGCTAAAAATTCACTCTTCGTCCGGGTAGCATTTTCCGCTTCTTTACGCGCCACATCCAATTCGATATTCTTCAACTCAATTTCGTTCATGTAGGCATTAAGCTTTTCAGCTGATTTCTGCGCTTCATGAACTGCGAACTGAATCTCTTTTTCCGCCTGTTTGCGATCAGTGATATCCATGAACGTTTCCAACATCACCTTTTCGCCGTTATCCCACGTCAATGGGATGATGGTCTTTAGGATGGGAATTTGTTTCCCATCAGCATTATGTACGATGGTCTCACAATTATTTACTTTCTTATTACAGTCCCATGCCGGACATTGACCCTCTGTTTCCGAACACCACACTTGGTCGCAAAATTGCCCAATTGCATCTTCCCGAGAAATTCCTAATATCCTAATCGCGGCATCATTAATACTGCGAATCATTTTGTCGTTATCAATAATTACAATACCATAGGGCATTCCTTCCAATACAGTTTCCATAGTATCATTAGCTTGATGTAATGCGGTTTCTGCTTGGTATCGATCCATCACATCAATCCCGGTACATACCACAGACTCCAATGATCCATCTTCAGAAAACTTGGGAGTTTTTGTGATTTCCAACAGCCGTCTTTCCCCATGCGCATTTCTTACCCATTCCGCACACTTTATGGGTGTTTTAGTATTAAAGACCTTCGTGTTTCCCGCAACACACTTTTGGGCTTCCTCTTCCCCAATCACTTCGAACAAGCTTTTTCCCACTGCATCCGCTGGATCAATCCCGAATAAGTCGGCAAATGCTTGATTGACCATTCCCAAAGTCTCAGCATCATCGAGAAACCAGACCAAGGCATTAACATAATTTAACAGGAAATCTTGAGTTTCGGACTGTAGGGCTCTTTCCATTGTAATTATTTCCGTTATGTAAGTATCTTTATAACAATATATTACCAGTCGGACATGGCACGCGTATCCCTCTACTGAAGCTACAAACCGGACGTACTGATTTTACTTGCTTTTTGATATATAGCGACATATATTATGATGTAGCTCAAAAAAACAATACATTTATTAGTTATTATCGGCTATTATTTTAAAAAATTCATAGCCTTTGAATACGAGTGTCACTAATTTCCAAGAATGATGGGATCCCATCGGGAATCCATTTCTCAACTGACGAATTACCCTATCATATAATATGTTGATACCCACCGGCTGGATCGGTTTTCCCAATATTAAGGAGTTCTCCGGATGCATCTCTGGGGCTTGCACATTGTAGATTTAAGTATTATAATACTTTACGTTTTGGTAATACTATGGCTGGGGAAACGAGTCGCGAAAAAGACTGCCGACACCGATGATTTCTACTTAGCGGGGCGAAAGTTAGGGAAGTTCTACCAATTTTTCCTCAATTTCGGTTGCTCAACCAACGCCGATCAGGCGGTGGTGGTGTCCCGAGAAATCTACCGTCAGGGAATCGGCGGTATGTGGATTCAGTTCCTGGTGCTTTTTCTGACCCCGTTCTACTGGTTCACGACCATGCTGTTTCGCCGGGTGCGGCTGGTCACCATCGGGGACTATTTCGAGGAACGATTTCATAGTAAATTCTTAGGCGGCGGTTACGCAATATTTATCCTGATTTTGTCTTTGTTGGGGGGTGGTGTGGGGTATATGGTGGCTGCCAAGACCATGATGGCGATGACGCCGAAACCGATTGAAGTCTGCACCCCACAGGAACGGGCGAGTATCGAACAGTTCCGGGAATTCAGGGAACTCAAAGCTCAAATCGATGGGGATTTCACTGCCGAGATGCAAGCGCGCTACGAAGAACTGAACGAAAAAAACAAGCGCGGCGAACTGCATTCCTTCATATCCTACACCGACCCGTTATGGTTTTATTTCATTTATGCCGTCATTGTCGGCATTTACACCATGATGGGTGGTTTCCGAGCGGCTGCCATCACCGACAGCATTCAAGGTGTCCTGATTATTATATTTTCTGCAATCCTAATCCCGGTGGGATTGTCGAAAATCGGCGGTTTTTCCGGACTGCATGCTACCGTCCCTGACTACATGTTCGAGTTGTTCGGCTCCGCGGTGATGAGCGAATACGCCTGGTACACCATCGCCGCCATGGCATTGGCGAATTTGGTATCCATCGTGGCGGTGGCTTCCGGAATGCAGACCGCGGGATCGGCGAAAAACGAAATAACTGCCAGGTTCGGTATGATCGGCGGCATGTTCGCCAAACGCATCATCATGCTGTTCTGGGCGTTAGCGGGACTGCTCGCCATCGGTATCTATGCCGGTGCGCTTAACGATCCTGATCTAATTTGGGGATACATGACCCATGATCTCCTGTTCCCGGGCGCTATCGGATTGATGTTAGTGGGGATTTTAGCTGCCAATATGTCCAGCTTGGATGCTGGTTCGGTCTCCTATTCCGCACTATTCATCCGCAACCTATACAAGCCGTTTGTCCCGCACAAATCCGAAGCCCATTACCTATTTGTGGGCAGGATCGCTATCGGTGTCACCCTTTTGGGCGGTATCGGAGTGGCACTGTTCGTGAATAACCTGCTGGAATTGTTCAAATACATCATTTCGGTGCCCGCTATTTTCGGGGCTTCCATCTGGTTAGGATTCGTATGGCGCAGGCTGTCCAAATGGGCGGTGATTATTCAGGTAACGGTGTGTATCGTCATCTACACCCTCATCCCCAACCTGTTCCAGACGATGGATTCGGTGAAATACAATCCGGGATTCCTGAAGGAAACCACTCCGAAAACGGTTACCATCGAAACCGTTGCATTGATCGAAGATGTGGAAGCCGGTAGAGCGGAATCTGTGGGGCAACCGATCGAGAAACAGCATACTATGGTTCCGGTGGGCATCTTTTTCGACCAGGTGGCGCGTGCCGATCCGAAAGATCCGGCATCCGCCAAAGTGGGGTTGGGGCGGTTCCATGCGGAAATCTGGGTATTGAGCTGGTTCGGGATCGATTTTTCCGGTTTTTCCAAACCTCAGTTGGTGGCTGTTCGGTTCCTGTTCGATGCCCTGTTCCCGTTCGTGCTGTTGTTCATAATCTCATCTATTACCAGACCAGCACCTCAGCCGGTATTAGACCGTTTTTTCGCTAAAATGCACACACCGGTGCAGGAGACTCCAGAAGAAGAGGAAAATGCATTAGCGGATTCCTACGCCAATCCGGATAAGTACAAACATGCCATGCTGTTCCGAAATTCTCAGTGGGAAATCCTGAAACCGGGGAAGATGGATTATGTGGGATTTTTAGGGAGTTGGGCGCTGGTGGGGGTGGTGATTTTTCTATTGTGGGGGATGGTGTCGATTAAGTAGATTTTGTACTACGGAGACCTTCATACGAAAGTGCTGAATTTAAGTGTATGGGGAATTGTCATGACATGATTGTTTCATTGTTCAATTGTTGATGATTATCCTTACTATATACAAATTCCTGGATACCATTCACAGTAATATCAATAACGATTATGCAGAAACAAATATACGTAAAAACCGGTAACCCAGAATTCGACAATCTGATTCCGATGGTGGGGTCCTTTTTGGAAAAGGATGTACTGGAATTGGTGATCGATGGGAAGAAGATTCGAGGGTATCGGTCACCGGATGCGAAGTCGGTGTGGATTCGGGATTATTCCGATATGATGCAAGGAGTGAAGTATTTCGAGCCTGACCTGAAAAGCGTGGTGAATCATTTCGCGGAAACCCAAGGCGCCAACGGGCGGATTTTCGACTATTTCACCACGTTTCCGGAAAAAGTGCCCTGCGAACGGGAAAATTGGACCAAGTACGTTCGGGTGCCAGTGGAAGCGGATGTGGAGTACCGGTTCGTGAAAGCGGCGTTTTTGGCGTGGCAAGCCACCGGCGATGATGAGTGGATTATGTCCCTGATGCCCAACATGGAAAAGGCGTTGGGATATACCCTGACGCATCCGTGGCGATGGGATACTAAGCACGGATTGGTGATTCGTCCTTACACGATTGACACCTGGGATTTCGCGTACACCGCCGGGAAGCACGACTGGCTGCAGTTCCAGATCAATGATGATACGTTTTGGGGGATTATGCACGGCGATAACAGTGGGTACTATGAAGCGTTCCGGATTATGGCGCAACTGTATGACTACTTCGGACAGCCGCCGAAACGCGACCTGTGGAATAACCGTGCCGAGAATTTGAAAGATGCGTTGAACCGAACCTGTTGGAATGGAGCGTTTTATACCCATTTCGTGAAATTGACTCCGGTGGAGATTCCTGGAGTGGACGAGTCGGCGCAGTTAAGCCTTAGCAATCCAATGGATATCAACCGGGGAGTGGCAACTCATGATATGGCGGTGTCGATTATCAAGGAATATTTGAAGCGAAAAGATGAGACCGACGGGTTCGCGGAGTGGTTTTCTATCGATCCGCCGTTTCCCGATGGGGTTTTTGGGGATGAAAAGCTAGTGAAGGGAGCGTATGTCAATGGGGGAATTATGCCGTTGGTGGGAGGGGAATTGGCGAAGGCGGCGTTCGATCACGGATTCGAAAGCCACGGGGTCGATATCCTGAAGCGTTATTACCAATTAATATCGGAAAGCGGGGAAAGCTACCTGTGGTATTTCCATGATGGCAGTGTACCAACGATCGACACCAGCACCAGTCCTGAGGCTGAACCTACCGATGGATGGGGATCCAGCGCAATGTTGCACGCTTTGGTGGAAGGATTGGCGGGTATCGAAGACCAACTGAAACAATTCCAGCAAGTAAATTTATCGCCGCGGTGGGCTGCGGCTGATGTTCGGGAAGCGGAAGTGCAAGTCAATTATCAGGCATCAAACACCAGATTCGGTTACAAATATAAACAAACGGACGATCAGATCACGCTGGAAATAGAAAGCCCCGGTTCTGATATTCAATTTCATGTATTATTCCCGCAAAACACCATGGTAGAATCTGTCAGTATAGACAATAATGCAACCTCATACCAACTGACGGACGTTGAAAATAGTCGATATGTGGATTTTGAAGCGACATCAATTTGCCAAGCGCGAATTGATATCAAATTAGGTCATATATAAGAGAAGTGGGTATGGGTCATAAATATTTATGGACAACAATTGTTAAAGTTTTGGTTTCAATTCTGTTCGCCGGAGTGTTTTATTTTGTATGGATGGGAATGTATATTGTGGGACTCAAAATGACCCACTCCATCGTGACTACCGTTCTATGGCTGTTTGCACCGATGGTTACTGCGGCAGGTTTCATTGTGGGGATCATATTAGTTGAGAAAAGAACCATGATCCATGGTGTCAACTTTTTTCGTATATACATATGGCTTTTAATCGGGTGTGCGGTAGGATTTGGTGCAGTCTATTGGTTTGGACCGATGTTGATTGTTTTTGGGATGTTTGTGGCAGGAACCGCAAGCGTGATTCTCAGGGAAATAGTTTTATTATCACGAAAAGAACGCACTTAACTAATTAACAATATTAAAGCAAAGCTTTAAAGATAATCATAGCGGAAATTAGAAGAACAAGCGAAATGAGAACCTCAAAAGTAGGCATTGACAACTATGGATTGCATCCGCTGGGTTTGAGTCCGATGGATACACTGGAATGGGTTGTGGATCATGGGGCAGACGGAGTGCAATTTTCGGGAATCGATTCTGAATATCGAAAGATGATCGATACAGCGTACTTGACTGATCTTGCTCAATATGCTGCATCCAATGATCTTTATATC
>CBDVBD010000051.1:0-19623 GCA_965372135.1 uncultured bacterium
GTAAATTGTACTCCATTTTCGCCCCACAGAAAAGCACCCATACTATCTATTCTTTGAGTATAACCATCACGAATATGATAACCTGACTCTATATAACCAGTAGCAATTACTCCCCCATAACCATCACTGATATATCTGTTTCCACTACCTCTGTATGACATGGTTTCTGGAAATAAAATGCCTTCATCTCCCCAATGCAAGATACCATATTGATCAATTCTCTGTGTCCTTGGGCGTCGATCGCCTGGCTGAATAAGATCATCCCAGAAAGCCATGCAATATCCCGGATGGCCATCAACTAATGCGGAATATTCGTTTCCAAAATTCGAGTTACCACTGATACAGATCCCATTATCCACCCAGGTTCCAACCCCATTGCCATTTAAATGCTGTCCGTATACTCGTAGCGGTCCTCGACGGTCACTCCAAGTGACGAAAAATCCTCCTAATCCATCTGATACCACATGAGCAGCGCCAACACCAATGCTGTCAATATCACACACCAGGGCCCCATCATCCCCCCACAACTTGTTACCCAAACTATCAATCCTCTGGGCATAAATCCTGGCGTAGTAGGTGGGATATTCGGTGTAAATATCGTCAAATGCCACCACACATCCGCCGTTCCCATCTTCACACAGAGAGAAATATTCGGTTTGATACCAGCCAATTCCACCAACAAACACACCACCTGAATCCCACCGTGCGTAACCGTATTTATCTAATCTTTGGGCGTGAAGTCCATAATCAGAGCTACTCCACCATACGATAATCGCACCACCAGCACCATCGGATACCATCTGCGGTTCAAAAGCTTGATAGGCGACAAGTGTATTCTCGTATGGATCGTTGGACCACTGGGCGGTGGCTGAAAATATTGGAATTAGAAGGGAAATAGGAAGGATTAGGAGAAATGTAACAATGCGCACGGTTCTACCCCACAGTTACTCAATCATGATACAACACCTGAATCAATATATACAAAGATATAGAAAGAGTCAAGCGTTTCTTAATGATGAAATGTAAAATATTTGTAAAATTTCACATTTTGCATGCCAGTAGCGGCTTCTTATAAAAGTTAAATTATTTCAAAATCGTCCGGATTCTAAATCATGAAAGAGCACAATTTTCAGGTTTTAGTGAGAATTTACTATTTTTTTTTCGTTTTGTCGAAAATCAGATTCGAAAATGTTTCGGAAGTTTGACAACAGGACAAGAAAGGTGTGGGACTAAATATTTTTCTAGGGGGGAGGACGCGATACTAAGAACTTTCCCCATCGGAATGTCCCCACAGTACTCAGTACAAATCGCGTTAATGTCAATATAATTCCGATTTATGTAAAAGTCAAGAGGAAAGTGTGTTTGGTAGAATTGTTGATATTGTCTCATTGTTCGATTGTTACATTGTTAAATTGCTGAATTGTTCAATTGTTACATTGTTGAATTGTTGAATTGTTTCATTGTTCAAGGCGGGTTCAATCCATCCGCCCCCGCCCTCCCACCCAGCGGATAGATGGCTCTGGGTCACCCGATTGAAATCGGGTGCTGTCACAAGAGTCGGGTTTTTTCGCCAGTAGGGGACAGGGATAGCAGCGGGTAGACAAGCCGGGAGAGAGATAGAATTGTCGGGTTGTTACGCTACGCTTCAGAACCCAACCTACGTGCCCCCCATACTCCCTCCCATCAAGTGGGGCGAAATATTTTAAGTAAGAAGAAAAAAAAGGCTTGTATTTAATGTGGGAAATGGGTAATTTATATTCAGAAGTTCACAAGTGATCAAGTTTACAAGTCAGCAAGTACCCCCCGTTGGTCCTCCCCCGGAGATCCGCCAGTGGGCGGACAAGTCTGTCAGGTACCGGCAGGGTTGGCAAGTGAAATTCGATTGTCTCATTGTTCGATTGTTAAATTGCCAAATTGCTGAATTGTTGGATTGTAACATTGGTCATGACGGGTGTCATACATCTGCCACCACTCCCCTAACCGGCGGAAAGATGCCACATGGTCAATCGACTAAAGATTATTTGTCGGGTTTTTTCTGCCAGAAGGCGGATCTTCGACATCCGGCAGTCGCCGGATTCAGAACCCGACTTACAACATGGAATTGCCGGTGATGGGAAGATATGGTCTATATATTATATCCTTTTCAGCCTGTAACCTTGGGAACACAGCGAATAGATCATGAGTAGAAAACCACGAGGCAAAGGCTGCAATGGGAAGGGGATTTCGCGGCGGCGGTTTGTGACATCCTGGGTGATGGGGGGATTGGGGATGGCATTGACTCCGGGAGTGCTGCGGTCGCAGTTCAGATCCCGGTCGGGGGGATTGGATGAGCCGTCGGATTTGGTGGTGGTGCATGATAGTAATGTGTCGGTTGGGTCAAATATCAACCCGGAAGTGACTCGGATTATGATCGATGAGGGGATCAAGGCATACACCGGGGAAAGTACAGTGGGGGATGCGTGGCTATCGGTGCTGCCCGATATTTCACCGGAACAGGTGATCGGGATCAAGGTCAATATGGCAAGTTCGTCATTGCCGTCGCATCCGGAATTGGTGTACGCTTTGGCGGACAGCCTGACTGAGATGAGGTTTGGGAGTGACCGGTTTCCGGAAAACAACATTATCATTTGGGAACGGACTAATTATGAATTGATGGCGGGGGGATTGACGTACAATACCAGCACCGAAGGGGTGCGATGTTTCGGCACCGACACCTACGGTGTGGGATTCGCTTCGAACACGTATTATGTTCACGGCAACGCCCAACATTTCTCCCGGATTCTCGAGGAAATGATCGATCACAATATCAACGTGGGGGTGTTGAAGAATCATTCTCAAGCCGGGGTGACATTGTGTATGAAAAACCATTACGGGAGTGCGGACAACATCTACAATTATTCGATGCACAACAGCTACTGTAATCCAGGTATTCCGGCGTTGAATCAGGTGATTCGGGACGAGCTGGACGGTAGGGATCGGGTAATGATTTTGGATGCGATATTCGGGGCGCATTACGGGGGACCGGGCGGACCGCCGACATTCGTTCAAAACGAAATAATAATGGGTGAGGATCCGGTAGCGGTGGATGCCATCGGGATGGATATTTTAGACGATCATGGCTGTCCTACAATCGGCAGAGCTCATCATATCGCCACTGCTGCGGATCCACCGTATTTGTTGGGGAATTATGATCGGGAACAGATAAATATAATCAGAGTGGAAGAACCGTCGTCGAATGCGGTGGGGGGACAACCGGAAAACGTGATTCCCACTTTGGCGGTGCTGCATACCAACTATCCCAATCCGTTCAATCCGCGGACTACGATTCCGTTTCAGTTAGCAGTACCGACGGCGGTGTGGTTGGAAGTGTTCGATGTCAGGGGTCGGCGGGTGAAGGTGCTGCTTCATGATCGGTTGGCAGCGGGGGAATACGAGGTGTTGTGGGATGGGACGAATCAGGCGGGGAAGGCGGTGTCGTCCGGGAGGTATTTCTGCCGGTTGACGGGACCGGAAATTTTATTGACCAGAGCGATGACGTTGTTAAAGTAAAGATCGAAATAGACTCGCGCAAAGCTCGCAAAGACGCAAAGAAGACTGATTCATTATTATAAAAACTGTAATGAGGGAAATGATGATGAGACAAGCATGGTTAGTGTGGGGTTTGAGTGTGATGTTTTGTTTGGGATTGGTGATAGTCGGGTGTGAAGAGGATGAAGGGGATAACGGGAACGGTGGAACCTCGATACAGATAGTGGATTTGCTGCCGGGAGATGGGATAATCAGCGGCTGGAACAAGGGCACAGAGCAAAATGATTTTCAGGAAGCATATGACGAAGCGGGTCTCTATGCGATTATTAACGGTGGAGCCCAGATATATATCGACCATGGTATGGAATCGGCGGTACAACAGATATACCGGGGAACAATTGGTACTACCGCTGCCGAGTTAGTGCTTTTTATCACCGATCAAGGGAATGCCACCAACTGTGAAAATTTGTACAACGATCCGAATATATTACCTCCGGTTGTGACACCTTTAGAGAACATAGGGGATGAAGCTCAAATAGACAGGTCACCTCCATTTCATTTGAGTGTTTTTTTCCGTAAAGATGGGTTTTTCGTTGAAATAACCATTGAAAAAGCGGGCGATCCGGACGCAGCGGAAACCATCGCGATGCTGTTTGCCAATAATGTGGATTCGAATATTCCGTAGATGGGCTCGCGCAGAGCTCGCAGAGAGCGCAAAGATAATCAGAAAACTAAAATATAGATATTAAATAATGATGAATTTTACTTCAGGGATTTCAATAACTAAAGACATATTTCAATTTCTCAATTTTTTGAAAGGAATTGTTGGTTCAGATGTCATATCGGCCTATTTTAGGTATGACGCAACTAGAGTTAAAGGCTCATCAAAAATTAAAGTAAAACTACATACAACAGAAACTAACGAGGTTTTCTGGTTTACAGTAAAGCCAATTGAAGACTATATATTCATCCGCTTCCCTCTCAACGATTCTGGTTGTGAAGAACGTATTGCCTGTGTTAATGACGAAATTCTACCTGATCCAAACTATTGGCGCTGGGTTCAAGCAGCAAGAACAGGGACAATTGTAAATGGGACGCATGAACCAGCAAATGCAAAAGTAGATTTTATCGTTGTTGGTTACAAACCCAAGGCAATCATAAAACATTTAAGCCGCAATGCATAACAAGGGGGGGAAGGGCAGGCTAAAGCCGCCCCTACGCGAAGATTCTTCCGCCACTGAAAGGCAAGCTCTGCGCGGAGATGTCTAAAGGGAACAATGAAACGGCGTGATTTTATCAAGACCGGTGTGATAGGGGCGGTTGGGGGAGTGGCAGCGGTGCGGCACGGGTTATGGGCGCAAGCGGAAGAACCGGCTCAGGTGTACATCGCCACTGAGGAACCGGCGGCGGGAGTTCGGGGGGTGTTGGATGCGATGGGGGGGATATCCAGGTTTGTGCAGCCGGATTCGATGGTGGCGATCAAGCCGAATATTTCATTTCCCAATCCGGCATCATGGTCCACTACTACAAGTCCCGAAGTAGTAAAGGCGGTGGCGGATTTGTGTGTGGACGCCGGTGCCAAGCGTATATTCATTGTGGATAATCCCCTGCAGGGGGATGCGGAGAAGAATTTGAAGCGTACCGGACTGCAGAACGCTATCCCTGAGGAAAACGGGGTGCAGTTTTTGATGCTCAAGGACGAACGGAAATATGAGGAGATTTCGATCCGGGGTACTAAAGAACTGACGTCTGTGAAAGTAGCGAAGATATTGTCCAAGGTGGATTGTTTTATCAATGTTCCGGTGGCGAAGGCGCACCGGGAAACCAGTGTCAGTATGGGGGTAAAGAATCTGATGGGGGTGATCTGGGATCGTCAGGTTTTTCATAAACAGCTGGATTTGCATCGTGCGTTGGGGGAATTGATTCTATATGTTCGACCGGATTTGACGATTATGGATGCCACTCGGGGATTGCAGACCAACGGTCCTGAAGGTCCGGGGAAAGTGGGAAGTATCGGTAAGATCATAGCCAGCGATGATACATTAGCGGTGGATGCGGTGACGGTACTGCAGGGGACTTGGAGCCGGATGGCGTTGACACCTAAGGATGTACTGCATTTACGGTATGCAGCGGAATTAGGGGCGGGAGTGATCGATCCGGACCGGATTACGCAGACTGAGATCGAATAACGTTATCCTAACTTGACTAACATCGGTTGATTGTTTCCCACCAATGACAAATTATAACAATTCCAGTCAAAAACCTTCCATTCTTTTTATTTCCAACGTTGAACGGTCGGATGCGATAGTCAGGTCTCAGGGGATTCCATTGGTAGATCATTTGAGTCGGCAAGGGTTCTCGATGGGATTGTTGTCGATGGAGACGGTGAGGACGTTGGCGTCCGAGGATGACAGGGTGATTCGGGACCGGTTGGGGGATCGGGTGCAGTTGCATCCGGTGCGTATGGACCGGTGGATGTGGTTGAAGGGGTGGATCCGGAAGCTGTTGTGGGGGATTATTGGAACGCTTCGGGTGCAGAAACGGCACCGGTATCAGGTGCTGCACGCTCGCAGTTTCGAACCAGCGGTGATGGCGTGGTTGGCGACCAGGTTATACGGGGGGAAATGGATTTACGATACCCGGAATTTTTATTGGGAAGAGAAGGTGGAATTGGGGCGGATTGGCGATAATGTATTTGCCAAGTGTGGATTTGCGTTTGACCGGTATTTGGTGCGAAAGGCGGACCGGGTGGTGGCGGTGACGGAAGCGGCGCGGGAGATTTATGGGGATCAGATTAACGATAAAGAAATAAGCAAGAAAATTGAAGTTATTCACAATAATTTCGATCCAGCACGATTTGGATTGGATGATGGGATTCGGGAAACGCGACGGCAGGAACTTGGAATACAGGATCGGATTGTGTTGGTGTATTCGGGATCGTTGGTGCCGTGGAATTGTTTCGAAGAAATGGCAAGGTTCTGCAGTAGATTTCAAACTCATTATCCTATAGGATTACCGGTATGGTGTTCATACGAATGGTCTGAGGATTCGAAGCGATGGGCGGGGGAATTGATATCGGACGAAGTCAGGTTGTTAGGTTTAGCTCCTGAGGAAGTGGGCGACATATTGCGTGCTTCTGATGTGGGGATGATGTTTTTGGCGGGTACCATTTCACGCAGGACAACTATACCAATCAAGTTTGCGGAATATTTGGCGTGCGGGCTGCCGGTGGTGTTGAATGCCGGGTTGATCGATCCGGAGGCGATTGTCAAGAAGTACCGGGTGGGGGTGGTGTTACCGGATTTCAGCAATGCTGCAATGGACCGGGGGATCGATCAGTTGTGGGAATTGCTGCAGGATCCTGAGTTGAAGCATCGAGCGCATGAAGTGGCGACCAAGGAATTTCATTTCGATCAGGCGATTGAAAGTTATCGGCAATGTTATCAGAATCTTATGACCCAATAGCATCTATCCAGCGAAGTGCAAAGGTTGGTCCTAAAAAGGCAAAACGGGAACCACCGGAATTGTCGGTGGTGGTGCTGACGTACAATGTCAAGGATATGGCATTGGATTGTATCGAGTCGGTGAAGCGGGCGGCGCAGGGGGACCGGGCGGAAATTATCGTATCGGATAATTATTCCAGTGATGGGACTCGGGAGGAGATTCTGAAGCGGTTTCCGGAGGTGATTTTAATCGAGAACCGGGAAAATCGGGGGTATGCGGCGGGGAATAACCGGGGGATCGAAGTGAGCCGTGGCAGGCAGGTGTTGATTTTGAATCCGGATACCATCGTTGATAGGAATGCGTTCCAACGGATATCGGAATATATGGAACGCCATCCGAAATGCGGGGTGTTGGGGTGCCTGGTAGTGAATCCGGACGGGTCGGTGCAAAGGTCGTGGTTTCCCAAGTGGTCGTTGTTTCAGGCGTTTTGGGAGGGGTTTGGATTGAGTTTTATACTGCCGTACAATCGAATCGACGGGACATTTCGGTTTTTTCCGAAGGCGCCACAATCACCGGTGGTGGTGGACCGGGTGTTGGGGTGTTTTTTGTGGATTAGGCGGGAGGTATTGGACAAGCTGGGGATGTTCGATGAAAGGTTTTTCCTGTATGGGGAAGAGGAGGATTACTGCCAGCGGGTGCGGGATATCGGGATGGAGACGCATTATTTTCCGGGGGCGGAACTTGTCCATTTCGGGGGGCAGAGTACCCGGCAGTTGGCGGTGCGAGCCCGGTTGGAAGCGAATGTGAGCAAAGCGCGGTTTATGAAGAAGCACCGTGGGTGGCTGGGATTGTTATTGTTTAGGGTGGTGTGGAGTGTGGCGTTGGTGCTCAGGGTGATTATTAGGATACCGCTGATGGCGGTGAGTCGGTATCATTGGAATGCGTGGGTGGCGGAATTGCAGTCGTTGTTTCGGATTTGGTGGATTTAGGAGGAAAGACCTCACGCAAAGATCCAGAAGGGGCAAGTCGCAAAGGGCGCAAAGAAAATTAATTTGAAGATTTGTATTAAGGGGATGTAAGGGTTTGATATTTATGGTCGAGCTCTTTTTTTCTTGACAGACGGGAAATAATGTCGTATATTGAAAATAGCATATCCGGAAAACCTTCGACTTGATAGATGTTTGTTGGGCTGCCATGCTACGTTTCAGAACCCGACCTACACAGAAATAATAGTGGGTGGGTATCAAGGTACTCACATCTAAAAAGTCTAACCTTACCGATCATACCGAATTTTGTAATCAACACAAGTTACAAGTGTTGGGGAAAGGAGAACAACATGCGACTAATGCGGAGTATGATCTCAATTTTAGCCTGCGTCTGGATCATAATGGTAGTTGTCCACGTATTTGCGCAGGAGCAGCGAGTTTTTAAGGAACCTGATAAGGAAATTCCCTATCCAAATTATCTTCCGCCCAAGGATCCAGCGACAGGCGAACAGGGGATAAATAGCGGTTATGTAGCTGTGGATGGAGTGTTTATACCAAGACCATATTATGTGACAGTGAAAGATGACACCATATTGATCAACAACATTGTGTACAGCAAACCATCTCTACTACAGACGATGGAAATGGATGATACTGCAAAGCAAATAGATAGTCTAACAAGAGTATTGGATGAAAAACTTCCACAGGTATTCAAGGTGTTTGATGAGGAAACAGCTAAAAGAATGATACTAAAACAATATTCCAATAATCCTTATATAACCAATCTTGATTTCATAGAGAGGGGCTTACTCGAAGTAGATTTTATTACCGGGAAACGCTTACAATTTTACACATTTACACTTGAGGGTATTATATTTTACCATAGAACTCGCGAGCAGATGCGATCAGGGATGCAAAAGAAAAAAGATTTAACAATAAGAAAACTCCAGAAGGGGAGAATGATACTAATTCATAAGGGTAATGAAACAATAACAAACACCAAAAATGCAAAGAGAATTCCGGGTATAATTCATAAACTTAAAAATGGCACGATGGAAATCGAAGACGGAATAAAAGAGCTAAACGAAATATTGAAACCTCCCGTTGCACAATCTATTATTGACAATTTGGATTCCTGGCCGAAGAAGGTGCTCAGTCATTCTTTAAGTCCAATATGGCAGAGTAGTTCACCATTGCCAACTGAACCACCTATCGAACGAATAGAAATTCAAGGATACAATGAACGAATACTCGACAACAATGTAATGTTATCTAACGCTTGTGGGGATGTTCTTGGGATGACGAATGTGAATTTTGAAGGTAAGCATTTTGAGCACGAGGACATAATACCGGGTGGAGATCCGTTATCGTATTATGTGGACGTGTTGGATATAGTGGATAGTCTTTTGATAATTTGCAATTGGGATACGATTATCGGGCAACCGGTAACATTGGAGGTTCGTGATCCGACGGATAAATTGGTTTATGAAGAAAAGACAGAAATTCCACCAATAAAACCTCCGATATTCGACGATCCTTTGGCGGGGATTTGGAAAATGGATGTGTTAGCCGACGATACCGGTGGAAAGAAGTTCGTTGTAGCCACGGTAGCTGGTGTGATACACGAACCATTAGTGGATTGTTTTATTGGGGAAGAGGACATATGGTTCACAAAAGAATCTCCAGAATTAGGAGATGTGTTTCATGTTCTTGTAACGACTCATGCGGGAGACCAGTTTGACACCGGCGTGAAAAGCGTCCTGGTGAAGTGTTATTTGGGTGATCCCGAAGACGATATTCAAATCGGAGGATGGCATTGGGCAATGAATATCGAGCCAGGAAGTTTTGACACTACTTGTTACCAATTTAACTCTGAGATTTGTGCAGAGGTCTCTCCATGCGAGATCACGGTGGTGGTAGATCCAAGAAACGAATTAGAGGAGTATGATGAGGATAACAATGTGGCGTCGAAGGTGATTACGTTTGAGGAATGATGGTATTATTACGTTGCGATAGAAGAAAAGAAGCCGAACTTAAAAGAAGTTCGGCTTCTTTCGTTCCTAAATTGTAACTCTATGCTTATTGGTCGGTGGCGCGGACGATGTAGAATTTCTTTGCGACGCCGATGGCTGCGCCGTGTAATACCACACTGGTAGTAGAAGTGGTGATTTCCAGTGTGGTGAAGGCGCCGTCGGGATCGATATCGCTGTACACGTTGAAATTGATGCTGTAGGGATAAGTCCAGGACAGCCTGACATTATCCCCGATCATGGCGATGACCAGGTCGGTGATGGGCACTAACGGCATGCTTCCCGGAGTGCCGATGATTTGGATATCGTCCACGTACCATCCTTCCGCACCGCCGCTGTTATCGGAACCGAATCGGAATCGTAGTTGGATATCGCCTGTGAATGTGGACAGGTCGGCGGTTTCCTGCTGCCAGGCTATTGAGTCGGAGAAGCAGGGGGTGCCGCCGGCGAAGGGACCGGAATATGGGGCGCCGCCTCCGGCGCTGTAACGGATGGTTTTGTTGTAGCCGGGGGATAGGGTCAACTGCTGCCAGGGTCCGCTGTCCACAGAGATATCTACGATGCCGCCGTCGTAAGCGGAATCGGGGTAGGCGCCGGATATTTCGGCGGCGATCCAGTGCCAGAAGGTCAGTTCGGCGTCATCCTGGATGGCGACGGATGGAGTGACCAAGCCGCCATCGGCGTGGTCAGCGTAATTGCCGGTGCCGGTGTCGCCGAATTTCCAAGCGTGACTACTGCTGTGGCTGTTTTCGGTCGACAGATGCCACTGGTCAGTCCATCCTGATGATACCGCGCTATGGGTCCAGTAGCCTTGACCGGCTTCCATGTCGTCGGAAAACAGGACACCCAGGACATCGAAGGAATAGGTGTCGGTTTGTCCTACATTGGATTGGGGTGATGCGTCGGTGGCTTCGATGTAGTAGGACACGGTGGTGCCGGCTGGGGAACCGGGGATGTTTCCGGTCCAGTCGTTTCCAGATGGGTTGGTCATGGCGACCGGAGTGAAGGTGACGCCGTTGGTGCTGTGATATAGGGTGGCATCGGCGACTCCAGAATAGTCGTTGATGGTTGCGTCCACCACGTAAGGTCCGGTCTCATCCAGGGTGGTTCCCAGTGGGGTATGGGCAATCAAAGGGGGCCAGATGTCGGGACCGGAGGTGATAATCTGGACTTGGGCGAAGTAGGGTTCGATATCGTGCCCGGAGATGGTCAGGTACATGGTGCCGGGCATGGTCAAACTGGAAAACTCCAGGTTAACGCTATCAGAACCTTGGAGGTATGCGGTCGCCAGCAAGTTGTCGGCGTTTTCGGTCCGGGCGCATACCAACGCCCAAGTAGGGACGTTGGTGACGGACACAGAAAAGGTGGAGTCACCCACCATGACGGTGGTGCTGTGGGTGGCATTCAATTCCACTGGAATGTTAGTCCAGATATCTAAGGACGGTTCGCCCATGATGTTGTACATCTCGAAATAGCGCTGAGTCATACCGCCAGCGCCGAAGTATTCATAATATTTCAATTTGGCGTAGTCGAACATGCCACCGACCCAGGTGAGGTTGTAGGTATCTCCTGGGGTTTGGTTGTCGAACATGCCCTGGTAGAGGCGTTTTTCCAAGATGTCGTCTTCGGTCCAATAGGAATTGACGGATGAACCCCAGAAGATTACGGATGCGTGATCGTCGCGGATCCAGGTTTCGCCGAAGCATTCGTCGGCGGTAAATTGCCCGGTGACGCAGGCGAAGGAATTGACCACCGGATATACGGTGTTGACAGAAGCGCGGACATCGCTTTGGTAGAATACCGGTCCGTCCGCCCAGTAAGTGACAGCGCCGTGTCCGGAATAGATGAACAGGCTGCGTCCGGCGTTTAAGGCGTCGCGCACCTGTTGGGTAGTGGCACCGTAGGTTACGCAATACAATCGGTCATACTGGTAGCCGAGGGGATTCAGGTAGTTGTTGATGACATAGTTATGAGTACCTTCGCTGACGGTGTAGTTGTCGGCGGATGCCATGAAGGTGGCGTATTTTTCCCAGGTGTCGTTGCCGGTCCACAGGACTTTTTCGAAGTTTAAGGTCTTGTTAACGATATTGCCAAGCTGAGTCGGGGTGATTACCGACCAACGTCCTAAGTAGATATCGGCGAAATAGTCGATGCCGGACAGGCAGGCATAGTTCAAGTCGGTGGCTGGAGTGCCGGTTCCGGAACCGACCCAGTGGGGGATGATATCCGTGTCGGCGATTAATAATACATAGGTTGGGGGTACGGTCCAGGTGTTGTAGGCGGTTTGTATGTAATTTTTAATTTGCGTGTTAGTGGGCCCGGTGGTGTTGGTGGTGACCAGGGTGGTATGGTAGCCCTGGGCGTGTTTCCAGTCCAGGAAATCCTGCAAGTCGGTGTTGTATTCGTAAATTGGGTCGCAGATGACCAGGTAGCCAATTTCCAGATCGGGGATATCGTCTAATTCGTTACCGTTGAGGAATACCGACTGCGCCATACGCCAGTAAGGCGGGGAATGGTACCGGGCGTGGGCGGTTTCGGTGGCTTCCAAGTCGGCGTTGGGAACTGACACTTTGACGGTTAGATTGTTGGTGATACGCAGGGTGTTCCGGGCGGGATTGTAGTCCACCGGATTGACAGTGACATCCACCATGCGGTATCCGCGCAAGTAGCCGGGGTCGCTAAGAGCTGCCAGCTCGGTCATCTGCCAGGAGTCAGCGGCGTATACATCTACATCGATTTGGAATTGGGCGTTTTCACGGGCACCGGGAAGCTTTTCCACCGGAGGTTGCACCGGGTATATAGGGGAAGTGATCCCGCGGGACGCCAAGGGGATTTCCACAGTCTTCTTGGACAGGATTTCAATTACCGGATGACCGCCTTCGGGAATCCACAGTGTGAAACGCACCACCGGCAGTTCGGGGGATCCGATGGTGGTGGTTACACCGGCGCCCTCGGCAGTGAGCCTGGTGTAGGGTCCTTGGGTGGTTTGGGTTTCCTGGGCGTTGATTCCGGGTATATGAATGGTGACTTCGACCGAATGTGGGGATTGGTCGGTGATGGTAGTCGAGATAGGGGATGCTTGAGACGGTCCTTCGGCGCTAATCCATTGGCTTCCAACGGCGAGTGTAACTATCCCGGAAGCCAGCATTAACATAATAATCCAACGACAACAGGTTTTCATGGTGCTCCTCCTCCACAGTCAATTACAAATCCCGGCGGTTTTCTCTAATGGATGCCGGGTATTCAAGGCATGTGACATTATTAACATTCGATCGATTGAATATATGAAAAAATAGGGACTTTTTCAAGTAGTTTTACGACAGATAGTGTAAAAGTGCAAAAGTGTGAATCCGCCAGTGGGCGGACAGGAGTGTGAAAGTGCCCCCTATGTCCCCCCCAAAGGGGGATTTTTCTGGGTCCCCGCCTGCGCGGGGATGACAGAATAAGGTATAGAAAGGACAAAGGGCAGGCTAAAGCACTCCTACGTGTCGAGTTACAGGAAACCCGACATTGAGACCCCCCCTTTTATTCCCCCCCGGGAACCGGGGGGGAGTTTTTTAAGCGCTGTAAATTGGGTTGGATATTTAAAAAACCCAGGCACCGGAGAGGTTGGTGCCTGGGTTACTCGCTGAATCTAATCGGACAAGCCGATGTCACTGATTAGATTCTATCAGCGAGCGGGCATTTATTTCGGGCACTCACTGCGTCCACCCCGATGGAAACCAGGGGGACCAGGAGGTGCAGGAGGGTCTGGATGACCGGCGCCACGGCGCTTCATGCGTTCACCTCGGCGCAGGGTCATGATATCGAACTTGATCTTTTGTTCATCGGTGAGAAGCCCGCGGACTTCCGTTTTGTGATTGGCTGTCGCCAGGGCGGTATTACGGGCGGCGGTGCCGATTTTCCCGGCGATAGTTTCGATTTCGGATGCGGAAGGTTTGTCCTCGGTGATAAGCAGTTTCATTTGATTCCGCAGGCTACGCATTTCATCTTTCAGGGTAATCATTTCTTTTTGATGCGCCAGCTTGAGTTCCTGGATTTGTGATTGCTGCTCATCGGTCAGGTCCAGTCCTTTCGCCATCTTGCCATGCTCGGAACCTTCACCCGGGCAGGACAAGGCTGCTAATGGTACGCCTACAATCAGTAGGACAATGAGGATTTGTGAGATGGTTTTCACGGTTTTTCTCCTTGTTGATTATTCCAGTATCACTTAATATTCGCTTAATACTCGCTGGACTGCGGTAATGTTTCAGGTTTAGGGGCTTCGGGTGGTTGTGGTGGTCTTCGGTGTCCGCGTCCTTTCGATCTCATGTGCCCGAATTTTTCCATGATCCAACTCTGCAGCTCAGGCAGGTCTTCATCCGAGATGATTTCTTTCAGGCTGTCGATGTAGGCGATGATGGATTCCTGCAGAGCACGCTGCTCGTCGTTGATGGTATCCAACAGGCTGTCCACGACGGATTTGTCCGTGTTATCCGAGGCTATTTCCATGGCAAGGCTCATGCGCAACTGCCTCAAGTGCTTGTGTAGAGAATCTCTTGACTGGAAGAAGTGATCTCTCAAATCCGGCACGATTTCATGGGAAATTCCGGGTGGCGCCGGGGGAAACGGTATTCGGGGTATGGCTCGTTTCACCGGTCTGCTGATAAAGAGACCTAATATGAGTGCGTTCGCCATTAATGCCACTATCACAACAACTATCAACCATGTTTTCATGATGTAATCCTTAATGTGAGTTATTCTCGGTTAGCTCGAAATCCCACAGGGAGCCGGGATTATATTCGGTAAACATTTCCGCCAGTTCGGATGTTTGATATTCCGTTCCGTTGATGGGCTCTTGGGCGCTGCCAATCCAGATACCTACAATCAACGAAGCGGCAATCGCGAAACCACCAGCCCAGGCAGGTCGCAGGATAAAGGGACGTTTCGCCGGTGACCGGCGGATGGTAGCATTGACGCGGATAGTGAGGTCACCGGGGGCATCCGGGGAAGTTAGATCGTTGAATGCCATATCCAGGCGGCTCAAGTCTTCCCAGAATTTCCGGCAGCCGGGGCAAGCGTCGATATGCTGCTGCAGGCGATGCTCGGGAGTTTTTCCCCGGTCGAACCTGCGTGATAATTTCTTTTGTGTGCGATGGCAATTCATTTTATTCTCCACTCTTGTAACCCCGGAGGTTGGGAATCCTGTCACTCCGGGTGGTCGAAAATTGTTCTCAGGCGTTTTCGAGCCCGGAACAGCAGGGAATCCACGCCGTAAGTGGTGGTGTTCAGTATCCTGGCAATTTCTTTTCCTGGCAAGTCTTGTTGGTGGCGCAGGATGATGGCGGCACGTTCCCTCGGGGGAAGCTGGGAAATGGCTTGGTTCAGACGTTCTTTCGTTTGCTGATTTTCCAATTGGGCGTGGGGGGAATCCTCCTCTGAGGTGGGGATGTCGAATCCGGCTCCCTCATCCCCATCGGGTTCCAGGCGCTGCATTTGCCAGCGTTTCCGGGATCGCAGGCGGTTCAGACAGAGGTTGGTGGTGATACGGTATGCCCAGGTGGATACAGCACCACGGGGTGACCAGCGTTTCCGCGACTGCCACATGCGGACGAAGGCATCCTGGGCGGCGTCCTTGGCGTCCTGTTCGTTTCCCAGCAGGCGAAATGCCAGCCCATAGACGTGGTCCACCAATAGGTCCACCAGTTGGGAAAAGGCGTTCCGGTCGCCGGATTTGGCGGCGGTCATTAATTGTATGTCATCGGCGGTGTTTTTCATTATTAGATTATTTGTCGGGTTTTCCGTCAAAGGGCGGACTTTCAGCTTCGCTACACTTCGGAACCCGACCTACATGACTGAAGCAAGCTTCAGTCTTTAAAGCGCAAGCAAGCTTGCGCACTCCATAACCTTTCTCTTGGAACAGTTGAGGACGAACAACCTGTCAAGGTTACGAAAAATTATTCGTAATGTCAAGGGATTGATAAGTATAATGTCAGGATCACAAGGGTCCTGACCTACTCGTATAGTGTATGTTATGTTGCATTAATATCCGATGATTTTGTGGTTGATTATTTCATCGATAATCCTTATATTTATTAGATACATTAACAAGAAAAAAGTTTGATGAGTTTTTACCAAAAATTGCGGACAGCGATCGAGGACCGGGGACCGGTATGTATCGGATTGGATCCGGTGATGAATCGGTTACCGGGGCATTTGGGTCAGGATGTGGGCGGTGTTCGACGGTTTTTGGAAGGTATTCTCCAGGAAACAGCGGGGGTGGCGGCGGCTTATAAGCCCAATTCGGCGTTTTTCGAGGCGATGGGGGTGGAGGGGATAAGGCTGCTTGCGGAGCTTCGGGAGTGTTGTCCGGAAGGGTCGGTGTGGTTATTGGATGCCAAGCGGGGGGATATTGGTTCCACCAGCCAGGCTTATGCCAAGGCGGCGTTTGAGGTATTTGGGGCGGATGCGGTGACGGTGAATCCGTATTTGGGGCGGGATGCGGTGGCACCGTTTTTGGAGGATCCGTCGCACGGGATTTTCCTGTTGTGCCGGACGTCCAATCCCGGATCGTCGGATTTTCAGTCGTTAGGGGATCCGCCGTTGTATTTGCAGGTGGCAGAGACGGCTGCGGGTTGGAACGCGCACCGGAATGTGGGGTTGGTGGTGGGAGCAACTATGCCGGAAGAACTGGTGCAAGTACGGAAAGTTGCTCCGGATTTGCCGTTGTTGATTCCGGGGATCGGGACTCAAGGCGGGAAGCCGGAAGATGTGGTGATACCGGCGATGGTGGATCCGCCGGGATTGGCGTTGATTTCGGCGTCGCGGTCGGTGTTGTACGCATCATCGGACAGGGATTTTGCGGTTAAAGCGCGTGAGGCGGCAGAGGCGTTACGGGACGAGATTCAAGCGATGATTGAACTTGGCAGTAACAACTAAAGTATGCGCCCTTAAGGGCGCTTGCGCACTCCATATATGAGGGCATTAGTGGACAAAGGCGCTATGGAAATTTGCATGCTGGGATCCGGGAGTACCGGAAATTCCCTGTTCCTCAAAGGCGGTAATACCAAAATTCTTATCGATGCCGGGCTGAGCTGTTTGCGGATCAATCAGCGGCTGCAGGCAATCGGGGAATCGTTGACGGATATTCAGGCGATTATCATCACCCACGAACATGCAGATCATATGCGCGGGATCGGGGTGATTTGCCGGCAGTTCGATACGCCGGTATATTTGACACCGGACACGCGGGCACACGCCAACCGTTTTTTACTCTACAATGAGACCCTGCAGTCAGTTGACGGCAATGTGTTTCAATTGGGGGATTTAGACATCGAAGCATTTATGGTGCCACACGATGCGGCGGATCCGGTGGGATTTGTGGTAACGCATGGTGCGGTGAAGGTGGTGGTGGCGACTGACGTCGGCACCGTCGAAATGGGGCTTCCGGACCGGCTCAAGGGGGCACATTTTGTGGTGTTGGAAGCCAATCACGATCCGGAAATGCTGCAGAACGGTCCTTATCCGCAGTACCTAAAGACCCGCATTGCCGGACCACAGGGGCATTTGGCGAACGAGGAGACTGCGAGAGCCATCATCGAATCCCACACGCCGAACCTGAAGGGCGTCATGTTAGCGCATTTAAGCCGATTCAACAATACCCCGGATATGGCGATGGATACCGTTTCCGGACTACTGTCCTCCCAGGGGCTTGATGATATTCCCATCTACCTTTCCTATCCCGACAGACCCAGCCAGCGCATCGAAGTCACAGAAGAGGGTGCGCGGGTGCTGATGGATCTGGCAGATGGCTATTAACTAATTGTCTTTCCCAATGTAAACCACTGAAGGGTAAACCGCTGAAGCGGTTAGGGTGAGTGTTAGTTACCTCTTAACACCACAATGAATTGTGGTGCTATCACAACTCAGATGTAAGGTTATTTAGTTTAAATCCATATGTCAGATGATTAAAGGTTTTTCACTATTTGGGTACCGAAAAGATATTAGTACTGATCGCTTTTGCCGGGGGATATTCCCTGCTGGCACTAACCCGCTGGAATAAAGCCATCATTGTGTGGGGGGCATTGCTGCTGTTAGTGGTTTCGAGGGTTCTCCCCCTTTCCTCAGTTCCCTTTGACATTCATTGGAACGTGATCGGCGTGTTCGCTGGGACGCTGCTTTTGACCGGTGCATTTATTTATTCGGGAGTACCGGCACGGATCAGTAATGTCCTGATTGCCCATTCGCCCAGCATGGGGGTCGCCATGTTGTTGGTGTGTGTGATCTCCAGCGTGATTTCTTTGGCGGTGGAGAATGTGGCGACGGTGTTGATTGTAGCGCCGATTGCACTGGAGATGGCACGGCGGCAGAAGGTGTCGCCAGTGCCGTTTTTGATTGGAATTGCGATTGCGTCGAATTTGCAGGGCACGGCGACCTTGATCGGGGATCCTCCGTCGATGATATTGGCGGCGTCGGAACGGATGAATTTCAACGATTTCTTTTTTTACCGGGGGAAGCCGTCGATTTTCTGGGCGGTGGAAGCCGGTGCGGTGGCATCGATTGGGATTTTGTGGCTGCTGTTTCGTAAGAACCGGCAGAAGGTGTCGCCAGTGGAGGAAATTGCGGTTCGGAGCTGGATGCCAACGATACTGTTGAGCGCGATGATCGTGGGGTTGGCACTTAGTTCATTGATTGACCCTGATTTTCGATGGGCGGCTGGTAGTTTGTGTATGTTAGTGGGGATTGTGTCGCTTGTGGAAATGGCGCATAAGGGTAAGGATGACCGTCAGGAAGTGGTTGATATTATTAAGACTTACGATTGGGAGACCACGTTATTTCTGATGGGTGTGTTCGTGCTGGTGGCAACTATGGTGCGGGTGGGATTGATCGGTGATTTTGCACATTTATTGGCAAGGACGTTAGGGGAAAATCCGGTACTGGTGTTTGTTGTCATCGTGTGGGCAAGCGTGGGATTCAGCGCCTTTATCGACAATGTGCCGTATATTACGGCGATGATTCCTGTGGTGCATATTTTGGCGGGGGAATTGGATGTTTCGCGGTATTTGTTGGTGTTTGGGCTGTTGATCGGGTCGTGCTTAGGGGGGAACATAACGCCGGTGGGTGCGGCGGCGAATATCGTGGCGGTGGGAGCTTTGAAGCGGGAAGGATACCACGTCTCGTTTTGGCAGTTTGCCAAGATCGGGCTGCCGTTTACGGTGGCGGCGACGTTGGCGGGGGCGTTGGTGGTGTGGGTTATCTGGAGTTGACAAGTGACAAGTATTGTGTCGGGTTTCATGGAAACCCGAAAAGTTTAACAGAGGATAAGGAGAATACATCAAGACATAAACGTGAGGTTAACATGAAGAAGTGGATTCCATTATTGTTAGCAGGATTATTTATCGGTTTTGGATGCGGAGGGCAGACAGCTACGTCGGATGAGGAAGTGGCGGTCATCAAGACCGATTTCGGGGACATCGTGATTGCGTTCTATGAAGATGATGCGCCGGAACATGTCAAGAATTTTAAGAAGTTAGCGCTGGAAGGTTTTTACAACGGTTGTACGTTTCATCGCATTATCCCCGGATTTATGATTCAGGGCGGCGACCCGAATTCCAAGAACGAGGACCGGGCGGACGACGGTCAGGGCGGTCCGGGGT
>CBDVBD010000052.1:0-19472 GCA_965372135.1 uncultured bacterium
GTTTGATTCCGGGAAGTGCCCGGGAATTTCAAGTGTTGATGCAGTCTAGCAATTTCTTGAAGCAAGCGCGGTACTTATATCGATTATCAGCCACGGCGGATGATAATTTCAAAACCGATTTCTTGGAAATTACCGCACAGACTATGGATTTTGTGGATAAGGATGGACGTGGGGACGAGCAGAAAATGGTGGAAGCTTATCAGAATGTGACTCAGGATGTGAATCGAATTATTCAGCAATTGCTGGAAAGGGAAACCGGTTCATTGAAAGTGTCGCACTAAGTTTAGGATAAAAAGTTTTGGATTCCTGGTGGGCGAGGATTTTTAATATCGCTTGCCGGACGAAATCCCGGAAGGAAAGGACAAATGATGGCGGATGCACAGTTTAAATGTCTAAGATGCGGGGCTGAATTCCCCTTACATTACGATCCCAAAATGGTCGAGGAGCGCACCTGCCCCAAGTGCGCCAGCAACAGCGTCCGGAGAATTAAGGAGAAGAAGTAGCAGGCAGTCACCGCTGTAGCGCGGCGTTTCACCCTTTAACATCCTGAGACGTTGGAGTCTTGTTTTTGCGGAAAGGGTGTATTCTGTAGGGCGAATAGCTGCAGTATATGTGATAAAAAAGCGGCACTGAGATTAATCAGTGCCGCTTTTTTATATGTATATGTTATGTTAGACTACTTCAGATAGACCATTTTTCGCAGGTCCATGGATCGACCGTCCACCAACAAGCGGTAGAAATAGATTCCGGTACCCACCGGAATTCCACGAGCATCGCTGCCGTTCCAATAGGCTTGATGCCATCCGGGAGACGTTTCGCCCAAATCGATTGACTGAATTGTACGTCCATAGATGTTGTAGATCGCTATGGATATATCAGCGGTCTGAGGTACCGCATAGGGAATCATGGTGGAAGCATTGAAGGGATTGGGATAGTTCTGATCCAGCGAGAAGCTGGTGGGCATCGCCAATTCATCTTCAATTACACCGAGAGTCTGCGATTCGCCGATCAAAACAACCTCTAAGTCACCGCCGTTGGATTCGAAAGTGATCGACCCGTCTAAGATTCCAACGGAAGTTGGGATCCAGGTCAGGTAGCAGATCGTGGAATCACCGGGTTCGATTTCTTCACTCTCCAGGTTGTAAGTCATGTTTTGGATGTTTACCACCAAATCCACATTGGAAATGGTCAACAGACCGTTTCCGTCGTTGCGAACCCTGAGGTCTCGGGATTGGAATCCACCCACCTGTACCGTGCCGAAATCAACCGAAGTCCAAGAGCTGGCAATTATCGCTTGAATCCCCAATGCGCCGACTTCGATGTCCCGGTTGCCGCCATTGGATTCGAAACCTAAGATTAACCCTGTCAAGGTGTCCATACCCGTTGGAGTGTATGTCAAGGTGACTTCCGCGGAATCACCGCCGGGAATATTGGCTGTGGTTGGAGTTACCGTGAAGTCGGGATGGGCGATGGCGATGCTGGTGACGCTGACCGGATCTTCGCCGATATTGTACGCCCAAAAGGTTTCATCTTCCGAACTACCGACTTCCACCTCGCCGAAGTCCACCGATGTGGGTTCCACCCACAGGAACGGTCCGGAACCGGTAACCTGGGCGATCAAATCAGCAGTGAGATTTCCGGCGTCTGTGACTACGGTTAGAACCTCGCTAATCGATCCGGATTGAGCGGCATGGAAAATGACCGTAATCACCAACTCATCGTCGAAGGCAAACACTTCACCGGAAGTGGGGTCAATGGAAAACATCGCAGGGTAGGATGAATAGATATCGGTCACCTGCAGTGCCCCGGTTCCGATATTGTCGATGGTCACCTCTAATTCCACATTTTGCCCATGGGGCACAGTACCGAAATTTAATGTAGTCGGATCAAGAGAGCCCTCAGGTTCAAACAACGAAAGCACCATGTTTTCGACGGCAGTGTGGTTAAATCCCGTTACGCTGTATCTCAGGATTTGATTCTGGTCAATGATGGAATTGTGTGGGAAATATAAGTAGCCACCCTGGACGGGAATAAACAACTGTGAGGTAACACCTGACACGTCCGAAAGCACTTCATAGGTGAGGTTGAACATATTAACCCAAGCTAAACAAGCTGCTTGAGTTTCGTGATATCCCGGCGATAACACGATCAATCCCTGGTTCTCGTAATCTTCGAACATTTGCTGCATGAGCGGAGCCTCCGCTCTACAGCTGCCTCAGTTGGTGAACCAGAATGGTAGGACCACAATCCTGTCTTGATAATCATACAGTGAAATGTTTTGACCGCTTGCATTTGGTAAGGTAAAATCAGCCACATGTTGGCCTACCGTGTAAACGGCATTCACTGGACCTGCGATTGCTAAGCACAGTAGGACAATCATCGCAGCCATAGACATTGTGCGTAAGCTCATGAAAACCTCCTTGGTACGTTGAACTTTTATTTTGCAGGAAAATTTGTATGCGTCAATATTTACGAAATATCTATAGATCTCACTCAAAAGATGCTAAATAGAGCAAGACAAAATAATATAATGATAAATTAGTGTATTGTCAAGTAAAAGGTTGCGACAAATTAAAATATTTTTCTGAAAGTTTTATTGGTTAGAATGAGCATAATAGATTGATTTTACAATAAATTATCACGTTTTGAGTTAATTCGATTATGTTTTCAGAGATTTAACTTCTTTGGATATATAATCCAATGCCTGGTCTATTTCCTCTGAAGTAGTAAACCTGCCAACGGAAAAACGGATCGTACCCATGGCGTATTCCACCGGTACTTTCATAGCAGTAAGCACCTGGGAGATGTTGATGCTGTCGCTATGGCAGGCTGCACCGGCTGATGCAGCGACCTCGGTCATTTGCGCGATGATAGCGTTGGCTTTCAATCTAAGGAAACTGACACTCGATGTATTAGGTAATCGTTTTTCGGGGTGACCGTTGATCTTGGTACTTGGGAAGTGTTTCCTGATACCGTTTTCCAGCCTATCACGAAGTTGTCGTAGGTGATTTTGGGATGCCGTGAGATCATCGCTGATTAACGAGCAAGCTTTTCCCAAACCCACGATTTCGACCACGTTTTCCGTACCGGCGCGGTGGTTCATTTCGTGGTCGGCGCCCTGGATCAGCTTTTCCAGTGATACTCCGTTACGGATATACAAGGCTCCGATGCCTTTGGGGGCGTACAGTTTGTGTCCGGCAATCGACAACAGGTCAACACCGAGTTCATCGATCCGTGCCGGGATTTTACCGACCGATTGGGCGGCATCGGTGTGTATTAGTACCCCATGCTGGTGGGCGATGTCAGCAATTTCCGTGATGGGTTGGATGGTGCCGACTTCGTTGTTGGCGTGCATGATGGTAATCAGGATAGTGTGGTTAGTGATGGCGGTTTCTACATCTTTTGGTTCGACTAAACCGTACTCATCCACAGGTAGGTAAGTGACGTCGTAGTCTTTGGTTTCCAGGTGTTTGCAGACTTCAGTGACTGCTGGGTGTTCGATGGATGAGGTGATGATGTGGTCGCCTTTATGGCGATAGGCATAAGCAACACCCTTGATAGCGTAATTATTCGATTCAGTACCGCCGCTGGTGAAGATAATTTCGCTGGTTTGACAATGCAGCAGATCTGCGATTTGGGTTCGTGCTGTTTCCACTGCTTTATTTGTAATGAAACCATAGGCATGACTGCTGGACGGGTTGCCGAAGTGTTCATGGATATACGGCAGCATCGCGTCAGCCACCTGGGGATCGATGGGGGTAGTGGCGTTGTAGTCTAAGTAGATAGGCTTTTCCATGACAGTGTGGAGGTGGTTTGTATGATAAGAAACGGGCGCTGGCGCCCGGTTTCAATGTTTTCTTTAATCCCCGTGTTTTAATTTCCAGAGTTTGGCAGTGACCTCTTCCAGGTGAGGTCCGATTTTAGCTGGATCATCGGTTTTTTCCGGGATGTTCATGAATACCCCGTATGGAACTTTGTGTCCTTTGATTTCGATGAAATTAGGGTCAGCGGCGGATATTTCTTCCCAATCGCTTTCCTTGTAAAGTTTTTCCAGCTTCCAGTCGGGCAGACCATGCTCCAGGATACTGTCCGGGCGGTCAGGATTGAAACGGCGGCGGTTTTTGTATAATGACTCCTCCCAGGTGACATGGATGTACATGATGACGCCGGCGTTCAGGATGTCGTCGGACAGGTGCTGGAAGGCGGTTTTGAAGCCGCCGTGCTCGGAACCCCTTGCGAATTCGACCAATGCAGTGGGGGAGTCAGGATCGTCTTTGTAGTCCCGCTTGAATTTGGAGTAATCAAGGCTCAGGCGTTCGATCAGCAGGTGCCATTGATATTCATATAGGAACAAGGAATCTTTGTCGGTTTGCATTCGGGGTTTTTTCAGGATTTTTTCCAGGATGGCGTCCTGCTCGAACCACTGCCACAGCATGGGGAAGTCGTCCAATTCCACGAATTTGCCGATGTGGAAGCGTTGTTTGCGTTCGTCTTCCGGAGTTTTTTTCAGGAAATCTAACACTTCGGACTTCCCAGCCGCCGGTCGTCCGATTAGGATAATGTTATCAAAAGTATCTCGCATTGTGTGACCTTTAGCTTTAAGTTAAATAGACAATAAATTTGTTTATTTGTCATTTTCCATGTTTGCTAACACTTTTTGGATTAAAGGTTTTATTTCTGGAAGGTGTCTGATAGCAGTATCCCACACCACTTTTAGATTTACCCCAAAGTAAGCATGGATAACTTTGTTTCTCATCCCAGCCATATCTTTCCATGGAATATCAGGATATTTGATACGTATTTTGTTAGGAACGTGTTTTGTGGCTTCTCCGATAATTTCAAGTCCTCGTACCACGGCGAACACAGTCTTTTTATCACTCTCAAAATTGACGAATTGATAGTCTTTTACGAATTCTTCTATCGCAATTATTGAGTCCAAGATGTCATTTATGAAATCAATGCTTTCTCGTTTCGTCATAGATAAACAACCTCCTGTAGGATACGTCCTCCAATTCGTGGTTTAAGCCCACTTTTCATGACAAGGTCAACTTTTACACCAAGGAGTTCGCTCAGTTGTCTTTCGATAGATATAAAATCGAGCAAGCTTAAAGTCTCACTGAATTCTACTAAAATATCTAAGTCGCTGGTTTTCTTCTGTTCACCCCTTAGGAATGAGCCGAAAATCCCTATTTCCTTTATTTTGAATTTGTTTTTCAGAACCGGTTCATTTTCCTTAAGGATCCGCTTGATTTCGTCGAGAGTTATGTTTTTTATTGGTTTCATGTTGCACAGCCGATATTATTTCCCCTTACGCTTTGATTGAGGGTAAGCGTGCCAGATGCGGATAGCGAGGACTAATCCCAACATTGCAAACGGCAACAGGAATACTGGCCAAATGCCCCAGTTCTTGGTGGTGATGAAACCTAAGCAGAATGATTGTACACCGGTACCCAAGTACACGAAGCCATCGATTAATCCCACCGCAGTGGCTGCCGCTTTACGACCTCCGAAATCCATGGTGGAAGTGCCGGACAACATGCCGTGGACACCAATCACACACAGGCTCATGAACGCCACGATGAATCCAAGGATGTACCAAGGGGCATTTAAAGTAAAAACCATAAAAGCGGCGCCCACTAACATGAAGCCGTATAATAAAGCTGCCACCGGTCCCCGGCGCGAGCCGAATACCTTATCTGACATAAATCCGGCGAAAATACCGCCCGTAACGCCTGCGATCATCAGAATTAAACCCCAATTGGCGCGCATGAAATGATCCGACCCAAAGTGCATCACTTCTTTGATGTAGATTGGGTACCAGTGCATGATACCGTTTCGCATCACCCCGGAACAGAATTCTATCGCTGCAATGGTTAAGATGATTTTGTTGGTTATGATGCGTTTGAGGATTTCACCCAAGCGGAAAGGAGCATCCTCTTCGCCGGACGACGCATCGCCGGTATCGAAGTCCTTAAATCCCGCCAATCCCGGCGTGTCACGCAGTAGGAACAACTCGATCACAAAGAACGTAGCCAGCAATATGCTGGGGATAAAGAACACCCACCACACCGCGTCCACTCCACCGGCGTTGGCACCGACCACGGTTCGCAGAATCTGCTGCGCCCAGTTCAGGTGACTGGTGACGTTGACCTTGGTGGCTTCCACGATCATACCGCCCCAATCGAAAGCGAAATATATCCCTAAGGAAATCAAAATGCCGAAGATGCCGCCGAACACCCCCCTTTCCCGGACATGAAACCACGATGCGTTGACTTTGACGATCGCCACCGCTCCATAACTTTGGAAATACATATTCCCTGCGTACAGGAAGCTGAAAATCAGGCGCAGATTAAACGCTTCCGGGTTGGCTCCGGTTAGCATTCTGTAAATGGTAAGCCCCATCATGGCATTCATGACAGCGGAACCTAATGCGCCGATCAGTATCGCTTTTTTACCGCCGATACGGTCGGTCAAAGGACCGTTGATCAGGAAAGAGAGGGCGTACGTAATAGTGCCTGCAGCGAAGATGATACCGAAATCTTCCTTGGTCATCAAATCGCCCAAGGCGTTTTTCGATACCGTCAGGTTGTAGCGTCCCATGTAAAGGAAGGCATAGGTCAAGCCCATGGGAAACCAGTTGATAAACCGTCGGATACGGTAATTCTTTGAGTGTTGAACCGGAAGTGCGCTTGCCATGTGGTGAGTCCTTGTTTGTATGAATAATCCGGAGACGATGCTGGAAAGTTAGATCAAGGAATTTCAGCAGTTTAGTATAATAATTAGAGATTATCCTTTAATGTAGAACATGGGATAGACAATGTCAAGCATTTTTTTGGGGTTATTGGGGTTCAGATAAGGTAATTGAGGTGATGGAGGATGAGTTTGGCGCGGAAAGTAGCGTCGATGGTAAACGGATCGATATCACGACCACGGACTTTCGGTTCCAGCAAGTAGTAATCGAACGGCTTGGTTTTCCTGGGGTCTCTAAGGCTGATGGTTCCGTCGCCGTCCTGATGGGTTAACAACTCGTCTAACAGCCACAGTCCATATTGGGTGTTTTCTACAGTTCCCAAGCGCGCCATTGTTTCCAATTCTTGGAGCAAACGTGAGGGATAACGCAGGTAGAATTCCTTGGGTTGGAACGCGGCTTCATGCCCGTGGCGAATTGTGCCATTTTGGGTCAAAATGTAATAGTCCGGCAGTGGGGAATTTTCGCTTACGAATCCATAATACATTTCCAATAGGCTATTGAATTGCGGGACATCGCGTATCCATTCGACATGAGCCAGCGCCTTTGTGAAATACGTGGTAGGGAAATACAACCCGTCCGCCAATACGGTCTTACCGTGGGCTTCTTGATATAGGGATTTGTTTTTGGCGTGGTTCAAAAATGCAGCGATTTCGGATAATCCTTGCGTAATGGCCTCTTTGACTTGTGGGTGATCGGTGAAACCTGCGGGGCACAACAGTCGCAGGGCAATGTCTCGGAGTAGGATGCGCAGGAATGGTTTCAGGTCGGGATGGGATTTCAGGTAAAACGACAATTCCCACAGAGTATCGTTTTCCGGATTTAGTAACGGGAGTAGTACTTTTTCAGCGCATCGTGCGACCGGTTCATCCCGGGCATCGAAACCGTATTCGATCAACCTGCCCAATTGATATAATGTGGCTTCGTAAGGGCGTTTCATGCCGGTGGTTTTGTATCCGCTGGTCCAATAGATGCTATTTCCCCATGAGCCGTTGTCCAGTTGCCGCGATATGATCTTTTGTGCAACGGCGAAGGCTAACATTTCAGACCGGGCTCTTTCCACATCGGGATCTTCCAAGCCGCCGTCCAGAACATCCATGATTACCCGGTATCGGATCGGTGCCGAGGCGTGATCCAGGAGCCATTGGGTCAAATTATCAGGGTCTCGCATTGGTTTAGTTAGTTATTATCAGCCGAGGTAGCTATTCCGGTCTTGTGGTTGTTGGTGGTGTTGAATGCCTGAGGAAACGGGTGTCTTTCAGGAAAGATATTACGTTTTCTGATAGTTCTTTTTGCATGAGAATGCCGTTGTGAGATGCTTGCAGGATCAGAAAATCATCAGCTTCTTTCATATAAGTCTTCCCGACCGATAGTATACCGTCATCATCACCCGGGATTTTCTTCGAATAGCCTTTGTTACCTTTCCCACCAGCGATGATGCCGAACGGGCAGTGTGGGAGTCCTAAGTGTTCAGGTCCCACCAGCGAATCGGATGTGACCTGTAGCGCCACTTTGCCGAATACCCATCGGTAGAAAATGAATTTCCGCAACTGATCGGCCATTTCCGAACCGTGATTGGGAGGGGTGATCATCACCAATTTCTTGACTTTCTCAGGGCGGGTGCGGCTTAAGTAATCACGGGAAATCAGACTGCCCAGAGAATGTGTCACTAAGTACACCGAATCGCAGGGGATATCTTCGATCAACTGCCGCAGCCATTCCGCATGTTCGCGGATAGTACGCCGGGTGGTGGGGTAGTCCGGCGCCATGACGCGGTATCCTTCCCGCCGCAAGTCCAACATTAACCAGTCCATGGATCGGGAGGTGCGCAATAATCCGTGGAGCAATACCACGCAGGGCTTCTCCGGAGAAACGGAGATTCCAGTGGATGGGAACATCAGCGCTATGCACAAAAATGCATAGCAAAACCAGATTACGCTGCAGCGCTGGTTTAGGGGCTGTAATCGATTGACGGTGGGATGCGGCACAGAATCAATCCAATGATGATTCGATGGGTGTTTCATCCGGCACGGTATGAACCCGTAGCGACCGGAGATCATTGGCGACGTTGATCGCTAACATCAGCAGCTCGTTCCAGTACCCCAGAACCCAGGTGACCATTACCACAACTAAATAACCAAGGATAGGATACCATATGATGCGGAATATTCCTGTAAAGAATCCCACCGACCCGAAGAATCCACCGAATAGATTCAATACCCCGCTTACAATCGCGACAACCATGATGATGACATTGATGACGCTGATAGATGCTTTCCCGGCGAATGCCACCCAGGTCAGGCAGGGTGAGCTGGTGGCATCTAAGTCGAAATGATCCTTTTCCGCCAATAGTTCCAGTTGCGCGCGGGTGCTTTTCCAGATTGTCCAGGGCATTTGGAAAAAGGAGATGATTATCAACCACAATCCATAGACCATGAATTCCTCCCGGATGTCAAAGTATAAAGCATTGAAGGTAAGGTTAACTTGCCAATGTATTCTATCGGCAGTGACATTTCAGAATTAATAGCCTAAGATAATCATGGAGTTCTCAAATGTCAAGGAAAATCGTTGATGGATGTCATAGGTACAGTTGTTTAAAAAAATGTTGACTTTGTGGGAATTTTGAATTATATTAGCGGTTTGTTTGGCGCCATCGTCTAGGGGCTAGGACGCCGGCCTCTCACGCCGGTAACAGGGGTTCAATTCCCCTTGGCGCTACTTAGGGAGAAGGGCTTCTATTTGCTGCTACTTGTGTTCCTTTCGTTTTTGTATTCAATATTTGCATCTATCACCTTATTAGTAAGCGTGTGACTCCTTCTTTTCCCTGTTTCCATAACCTGCTTAAGAACAAAGCTTGTTAGTATAAATATAGATAATATATCTAAACCCCCGACCAATAGACTAAGAATTTGACATGTTTTGATTCGCCTATTAACTGTTCTAATCCGTATGATTTCTAAAATAAAAGACAAAACCAACATCAAACCTGACACACTTCGGAAGATCAATCCTGAAGGGAAAGACTAAGCCAAATATATAGAATTAACAGACATAATCCTGCCAAATTCTATTTAATCTTTTAGTATTTCTCCAAAGCTGTCAGAAGGGGTGCGAAAACGTATTCATACAAAATCTCAGTAAATTTAGGCGATTAAGTAGTTCTGTGTTTTGTTATAAGTAATTCTTGACTTTTTTATTTTTTTTATTTACTTTATACTTAGTGTGATCAGGAGTGGGGAGGCGAAGCAAAACTGATATAGAGAAAGAAATAATTGCTGGCGTTAACAATCTGTAATCAATCGCAAAATTGCAACATAGCAAGTCCTTTGGCAGGGCAGCATAAATACACATGTTCCTGATGGGCTTTAGCGTTTGCGACTGAGATGGTTCAGGATTAGCCAGCATGATTTATATAGTCAATAAGTTAACCCTAAAAACCTTTGGAGTAAACCTAAACACATAGATTAGTAAGGAGAAATCATGGGTCAACAACAACTATTACTCTTGGTTCTGGCTGTGATCATCGTGGGTATCGCCATCGTGGTCGGTATCTCTATGTTTAACGCCCAGGCGGCAAGTTCCAACCTGGACGCTGTCACCAACGACTTGATGAATCTGGGTTCGCGAGGGCAACAGTTCTATATACGTCCAGAGTCGATGGGCGGCGGCGGTGGTGATTTCGACGGATTGGAGATTCGTCATTTGACCACAAAACCCCAAAATGAAAATGGTGACTACACCACCACCACTGGAGGTCAATCCATTACCATTACCGGTGTTGGCAAACAGGATGGTGATGATGATGGTACTAATTGTACCGCCTATTGTACAGTCTGGGCGAATGATTCGCTTCTAGTTACAGTTACTAATTGGTAGTTAGTTTAGGGTATTAGGGCGGGTGGCATGCCACCCGCCCTAGTACAATTCGAATTATTTTCAGAAAATGAACGGGAATAATGGCTGAATTCCGCTACATGGGTATGAATCCTTCCGGACGGGTAATGCAAGGCGCTATTTCCGCCCAAGGACGGCGCGAAGCACGCAGGCGAATCGAAGAGATTGCCCTCCATAGGAATTTCCGCTTGCAGAAGCTGGAACGTAAATCCGTTTTCGCTTACCGGGTACGCCGAGGTCTGGAATCAGTGATTAAGGGTGAGCAGAAGGCTTTTTCTGCCGAAGAATTACGCCGTGCCCTGGAAAGGATGGGCTACAAGGTTCTGTCGTTGCAGAAAAAGATTTTCAATATCCAGTTAAAACCACCGTCACGCGATATTGTCATGTTCATCCGCTTGTCAGCGGATCTGCTGCGGGAAAAGATGGCTTATGATGATATCTTGTTCCTGTTGGGCAACGACATCACTAATCCTACACTGAAGCAGGCTATCAACGAAATCAACCAGGACCTGAAGGACGGCATGGATGGAGTGGAAGTTTTTAACAAACAAGCCGATGTGCTGGGGCGTTTCCCCGCAAAACTCCTGGGCGTAGCCACCAAATCCGGTAACATGGCGGAAATATATGAATCGACAGCCAAATTTGTTGAGCGAAATGATGATTTCAAGCGCAGTTTGAGAGCCGCGCTGATTATGCCGGCAATTGTGATGCTTGCCTTGATTGCAGCGGTTATCTTCTATATAGCTTACATTTTCCCTGAAACTGCGAAAATGTTTCTGAAATTCGATATTGAGATGCCTCCTATGACAGCGGCGACGCTGCAGATATCCGAATTCTTACAAACCTATTTCTGGTGGATGTGTGGCGGATTCGCCCTGATATGCATCTTGTTCGCCCGCTTTGCCACTTTGAATAAGGGAAGGTATTTACTGTCCAAATACATGATTAATATCCCGGTAGTTGGACCGCTCCTGCACAAAATTTCAATCGAAATCTGGTGTAGAGTATTCTATTCGCTCTATTCCGGATCGGGAGAAAACGTGGAAGCCATTCGTACCGCAGCGGAAGCCTGTCGCAGTCCCTATATCGAAAAACAGGTGAAGGAAGTTGCCATACCTTTGATGCTGAAAGAAGGTATGGGGCTGGTGGAAGCACTGGAAAAAACCGGCGTCTTTACCGTAAACGCCCTGCAACGACTTCACGCCGGGACCGAGAGTGGCGCCGTACGCGATATGGCTCTGCAAGTAGCAAATTATTATGAAAAAGAGACCAAATATAAATTAGACAATATTGTCGATTTAATTCAGGTCGCAATCGCTATGCTAATCCTGATCGTAATGATAGCTATTACTATTGTCAGTGCCGAAACCGCAGTTATTAAACCCAAACATCCAGCAATGCTAAGGTGATATTATGGAAAGTCGCGCAGATATAGTTAAAATGAACCGTGCCGCCAGAATGCTTGTTGAACAAGGATTGATCGATGAAGAGTCCCTGGAAAAAGCATTGGTTATCCAGGACTCTGAAAATGGAGGTCGCCGACGCAAATTAGCCGAAGTGTTGGTGAAAGATTTGGAGCTGGATCGCCATACGGTCTACAGTGAAATGGCGAAGGTTTTCGCATTTCAGGTAATCGAACTGGATATTGAATCCCTGACTGACGAGAAGAAAGAATTCATCAAAGAACTCTACGAATTCATAGATAACGGTGACCGGGACGAACTACTAAGGAATAATATCCTGTCTTACGAGGTTAGCGAACGCCGCCCGGATTCGCTGATAGTGCTAACCGACGATCCGACCAACCGGGAATTACTGAACCTGGCTCGCAAGTTCCCATTCCGGCATATTGAGATGGCTTATGCGCGTCAGGAGTCCCTGCGTAAGTGGACAGAAAAGGTATATCCGCGAAACGATTTTTTCAAGATCATTGAAGAATCCACCATAGATGTTGAGATTATCGACTCGGAAGCTGAAGCCGAGGAACTTGATAAAGATAAGCTGAAGCAGGAAATCGATCAATCCCGGCTCATCAAGCTGATCGAAGGTGCCTTAACGGAAGCGGTGCATCGGGGTGCTTCCGATATTCACATCATCCCCAGCGAAGACAACCGTGTGGCGCTTTATTTCCGTGTCGACGGCAAACTTCAGCATGAGCTCGAGGTTGAATTCGCCAAACCGGAAGCTTTAGCAGCAGTGGTTAAAGACCGTTCCCGCAACGTGGATCGCTTCGAACGGGAAACTGCTCAGGACGGCTTTATCCAGCGTAATGTGGATGGTCACATCATCCGCTATCGTGTCTCGATTCTGCCCATAGTCCACACGGAATACCATCGCAAGTTGGAGTCGATTGTCATCCGGGTACTGGACGATCGCAATGTCATCACCGACTTGGGCAAGTTGGGTTTACAAGAACAAGCCGTAACTGACTTTAATAGCGCGATAAGAAAACCCCAGGGAATGGTGATCCTGACCGGACCCACCGGTTCCGGCAAGTCCACCACCATGATGGCTGCTTTGCACCATGTGATGACCCCTCAGTTGAATGTTTTGACAGTGGAAGATCCGGTTGAGTATGTAATCCACGGGGCGCGGCAGATTAAAATCGGTCCGCACCTGGATTTCGAAGGAGCGATGCGCTGCATCCTGCGTCACGATCCCGATATCGTTATGGTGGGAGAGATTCGGGACCGCACCACCGCAGAAATTGCAATTAAATTGGCGAATACCGGTCATCTGACCTTCTCGACATTGCACACTAATGACGCTCCATCGGCTATTTCCCGAATGTTTAAGATGGGTGTAGAACCGTTCCTGATCGCATACGCCATTAATCTCATAGTTGCACAGCGGCTGATTAGGACGCTATGCGAACACTGCAAGACGGTGGATGATGACTTGGACCCTGTCATACCACGTGCATTAGGTTTTACCGATAAGGAAATCAGTAAAACCTCATTTTACAAACCGGTGGGCTGCGAAGAGTGCAACCAGGGATACAAGGGTCGAACTGCTATCACAGAAACATTGTCGTTCACTCGGGAAATCCGACGGATCATTCTGGAAGCGGGCAGCGAAGTGGATGAAGACGCTATTCGCGTAGAAGGCATCAAGAACGGAATGCTAGCCTTGCGCGCTTCCGGACGAGAACGCATCAAAGAGGGAGTGACTACCTGCGAAGAAATCATGTTCGCAACCACCGACGAATAATGATTTTCATCGCGAATGAGGTGAAGTAATGTTTAACACTGGTCAGGTACTCCTGGTTTTGGGCGCCGTGTTGCTTTTCAGCATGATGTTGCCATCGTTGAATGAGGCGATTCTCTACAACGATCTCAACCAACTTGTGACGCAAGTGGAAAATAGCGCATTGGCACTGGCGCAAGGATTCCTGTCAGAGGCAGCGACCAAGGAATTCGACGAAGTCTGCATAACTATCGTGCCGTTTTTCCCCAACCAGTTGACCCCCACAGACAGTTTGGGCAGCGAGATCGGGGAGAACTATCCGAATTACGACGATTTGGATGACTATGCGGATCTGGCGTTGGTGGACTCGACCGCGTTTGCTACTATCCAATTCACCGTTGCCGGTGCAGTGGACTACATGGACCCGATGAACCCCGGCATAATTTCACCGTCTCAGACGTTTATTAAGAGACTTCGCGTTACCATCACCAGTTCCTACTTGATAGATCCTGCTACGCGCGATAGCCTGCAAATTATGTTGGAACGTTTATATACATATTATTGAGGTATCGAAAATATGAATTATATGCTGGACATAGTCGGTTCTTTCATTATAGGCGGGTTGCTCCTATTGGCGGTGATGAGTTCCTACTCAAACGTCAATGAATTTGCACTAATCAGCAGCATGAATTTGGCGGTACAGGAAAATCTGAGGGAATGGACTCAGATCGTCCGGCATGATTTTCGTAAAATCGGCTATCACGTTAATGATCCTGCGAGTGCTATACAATCTTGCGATTCAACTTCGATCAGTTTTCTGGCTGATATTGATAACAATGGTATCGTGGATTCTGTGAGTTATTTCCTCAGTGAACCGGATCAAGTCCCGGGCACGGAGAACCCACGAGATCGAATGCTTTACCGCCTGGTGAGCGGTCAACAGATCAGTGGTTCTTTGGGTTTAACCGACTTTCAATTGAGATACTATGATGGTGCAGGTAATCCTACTTGGGTGCCGTCTACTGTCAAAGCCGTGGAAGTTTTCGTTCAGATCGAAAGCCCATTCCCACTGGACACTACATATGTTTGGTCCAATTGGAGAGGGGTAATTAGCCCGTTGAACCTCCAATAGTGTCCAAGTTTGAGAAATTGTCCTGTTCTGAATTTAGATAAAGATGTTTTAGGGGTGAGTCATGGGACGTAATGCTTTGATTTTAGTGGTCGGATTCGCAATTATAACCGGCGTGATGCGTCTGACTCTGCATCGAGGTGAACGTATGGTGAGCCAGATTGCTTATGACCGCTATGAAGATTATACTGCCCGTAATGCTGCTCACAGCGGCGCTCACCTGGCGGTGGACACGTTGCGGCATGATCCCGATTGGCGGGATGGATTTGCCGGTCTGAGTCTGTTCGGCGCCAGCGTGGACGTGCAGGTTTACGACCAGAATAGTGATACCACACTGGGAGAAGACACGCTGCTAATTGCTGCACAAGGCGCGATCGGTGGCGATACCGCTCAGGTCATTCTGACGGTATCCCTGGATGACATCGATTACCTTAGCAATATTATATCCTTGCTTAACGCCAATGCCAATATCAACACACTGGGAAACATGCTTATAGACGGGCGAGACCACGACAAGTTTGGAACTATTATTCCCAACAACGGTACCTACGCCATTGTTACCACCCAAAGCTACACCCCCGGGGGTCACACTATGCTTGCCGGTACTACGGTGGAAGGACTAGATCTGGGACCCACACATACCCAATGGGAACCCATTGTCCTGCAAAACTATGTATGGCCAGAAGGTTACCCGCAGACACCAGAGGAAGTTCTCGGGGGCGCTGAATTCGGTTTCGTTCCGGATTTCTTCAAAATGGTAGCCTTGAGCGGCGACAATGGCAGCCAATACGTGACCGACCCGGACAATCTCATTTTCCCTCTGCAGGGAGTCACCTACGTTGAGCTTCCATCCGGAGAATCCTGGAACTCTGCCAATCTGGGGGAGAACAGTGAGGGTTTACTAATCATACATAACAACGCTATAAATGCCCTGATTTCGAATATTACGGCACCTATTTTCCGTGGATTGATTATTGCTGATGACATGACGCATATCCATGCAGACATTCTTGGAGCTATATTTGTCCTTGCTGATGAACCGTTGTCTGGCAACTGCATTGGTAATGGAACCGGGGATATCTTGTATTCTCGGCAAGTCCTGCATGAAACCATTTCAGGCACAGGGATAAATGTTGTCAATATTGCAATTCTGGATTACTGGGAATAAGACCATTTTTAACTGATAACCTGTTATGTAGGATAATATAACAATGAAGGAAATTCCGCCTATCCTGTCCGAAACCAAAGAAAACCAAGATAAGTTTGCAGCTATTCAGGGTATATTCGACACTGTCGATGACCAGTTACATACCTATGTCCAGGGCGTCGAGCGCCAGGATGGTAGCTTCCAAAAATTGCAAACACTCAGACAATCCGAACGAGACCAGCTACTCGAACTTGTACACACCTTTCTGCGCCGCATGATCGAGCTGGAAGCGTCCGACATCGATTTCGGTGGACAGGGTTCGCAGAATATGGTTTGGTACCGAGTCTTCAACGACAAGCAACCGGCACCGGAAATGGGAACCTTTTCGCTGAACCAGTTCAATATGCTGGCACTAAATCTCTTGACTCCACGACAGGAAAAATATCTGCTTGCCCAACGCAACTTGGATTTCTCCTTCTCTATGGAACACGAAGGTATCCGCGAACGCTTTCGCGCATGCCTTTACTTCGATCTGGATAACCTGGCGCTGAACATGCGCCGAATCAATAACTTTATCTGGCCCTTCCAAGATTACAATTTCCATCCCAAAGTTGTACGTTTGCTGTCGTTGGAGTATGAAAAGCAGGGCATGATCCTGATCACGGGCATTACTGGATCGGGCAAATCAACCACTCTGGACTGCATCATCGATGCCAACAACCGTTCCGTCGATGCACATATCGTTATCATTGCCAGTCCTGTAGAATGCATCCATAAATCCATCAGATGCAACATCCACCATCGTGAAGTTGGTAATGACGTGATGTCGTTCAAAGACGGCGCCGTGCAATCACTGCGCCAGGACCCTGACATTATAATGATCGGCGAAATGCGCGATCCGGAGACCATCATCACCGCCTTGGAAATCACCGATACCGGTCACAAGGTCTTTTCCACCCTCCACACCGGATCGGCAGTGGAAACCATCGACCGCATCGTGGCTGAATGTCCGGTCGTTGAACAGGACCGGGTACGAAACCGCTTGGCAGACGTTCTGAAACTCATAATATCCCAGAAACTGATTCCATCTCTGGACGGTAAACGCATTTTAGCTAAGGAAATCCTGGTCGTCAATTCTTCTGTTCGTGCCGCCATAAAAAACGATAATATACAAGAGATATACCAGATGATCAATGAATCCGCAAAGGAAGGCATGATAACGATGGAGCAAGACCTCCGACGGCTGGTCTTGGAACGTCGGATTTCCGCTGAGCAAGCCGTGAATTTCGCCAATAATAAAAAACGGATGCAGGAATTGCTGGAATATGCCCCGCCACCTTCGGACTAACGAAATAACTCCACTCATCAATAAATCAACGGTACTATGATAGGTTTGGGCGCAAGGAAACACGCTTTGGGGATCATGTTGGACGGCACGGATCTGCGTGTCGCACATCTGGGTTGGAAACGTGGTAAAATTACCGTATTCGCGGTTGAACAGATTACCCTGCCACGTCAACTTGACACCCCAAAAGAACTAGAGGTCTCAACCGAGAACGTTGTAACAAGTGCTTTCGGGATAACCCCCGATTCCTTGATTACCAACGGTCTCGATGATGACCAAGCGGGTGACGTTTCCGGTATGCTGGTTAACTTCTTGGGCAAGTATCCCTTGAAAAAAATGCAGCTCGCCGTGAATATCCCCGACAATCAAGTGTCTTTTCATCAGTTCAAAGACGATTTTGGATTGAAGGGTAAGGCGTTGCGACAACGCCTGCGAGGAACGATACCAATACCGCCGAGCGATAGACCGGAAAATGCCATGTTGGATGTCTTCAAGTCACCGGAGGGCGGCTTGACGGCTGCGGTTTTTGGTGGCAGTATTCCCCTGGTCGAAAACTTAATGGATCTCCACAGTTTCCTTCCTAACAGGTCACTGAGATTCACCTTGATCGACACCAATGAAATGGCACTGGTCAACCTGGCACGAGCCGCGCTGGATCTGACTGCGGACGAGGTCACTGTACTGGTCTATATCGGGCGTGAATTCTCCAGTATCATCGTCCTGAAAGGAGATCATCCCCTGTCCTTCGTGCAGGCTATCCATGAAGGGTACGAATCAGATAAAGTCTGCAACACTTTATTTTCCCGGATTCTCCTTGAGCAGGAAGAAGCTGACTTGCCGGAGATACAACGCATCATCCTAACCGGGGAAATCAGTTCCACCAATGCCAATGACTTCTTCACCAAGCAGTTCCCCGAAGTCAAGGTGGAACCAATAGCGTTTGATCCATTGGATATTAGCCAATTAGAGTCCGAAGACACTGCTGTTTTGCCTAACTTTGCCATACCGATAGCCATGGCTTGGGAAACTTTGGACCGTAAGAATCCACGTTTCTTGCACCTGGACCTGATGCCCGATTCCATCCGCAATTTTCAGAAGTTCTTCATGATCGCTTGGCACGGATTCGCTATGTTGGGCTTGATCTTTGTGCTAATGGTTGGCTTATCGTACCAAAGTTTGGTTCGCTGGTCTGCGATCGACAATTTGGAGCATTTCATCCAGCAAAAACAGGTAACCTTGGTTGCTATTCAAAAGGATCTTGCTCGTGTTGGTTTATTACAGGAGCAGATTGAAAATTTGGAGGCTAACCTGCATTTTGTGGATTCGCAAATTGTGGATCCCGATAAATGGAGCCGATTATTTACTAAACTGTCGAAGGATTTCGCATCTGTAACCCGCATCTGGGCGGAACACATTGAATCGATTCCGCAGGGATTTAGAATCGTAGGCAAGTCGCAATTTCGGATACCCGTTGCCCACCTGGCTTATCTGTTACCCGATGCGGACCTGAGACGAGTCATCCGAACCGTGTCCGAAAAAGGGGAATTGACCTATGAATTTGAAACAACCGCTGGTATTCCCCAACCGGAAGCGCCCCCGGACAGCACTGCATCTGAAAACCAGACGGACAGTGTTTCAATCGAAAATCAGTCGGACACTGAGTAAAAACCGCTGGAGTGGCGGACGGTAGTTGGGCATTGTAGCAACCTGGAAGTACGTAGATAAAACATTACGATATCAGATTCGGCGGATACCACTTGCACGCCCTTACGAAGATTGGAAAGCCGGGCGTTCAAATAGCGCAATTCGAGTCAGAATTGAATTGATATACTAATCCTGCTCAAACAAGGTAAAACTATATGCAAGCGTGGCGAAGCACCTTGATACTGCTAACCTTCTGGATACTGGTGTTCATAGCGGGCGGCTATTATGTGGAAGGACACCTGAAGGGCAAGCAGAAAACACTGGAGGCTCGAGAGGTAGCCCTGCAAGAAGAACTGGAATTCAATCAGAATTTGGTTGC
>CBDVBD010000053.1:0-19465 GCA_965372135.1 uncultured bacterium
TGGTAGCAGCACTAATCCCGGCAACTGGACTTGGGAAACTTATACATCTACCGGTGCCTCCCCGGGGTATATGTCAGCGTTTCGCGTGGATGGAGATGCTGATCATAATGGATATGCCGACTATGCGATGGTGGTAGAGGAAGGGTCATGGCCCAACGAACAGAACCACCTGCGGTTTTTCAAGGAAACATCGGTAGCTACAGAATTGTCCGTTACCCCGATGTATCCTATAGGATATGAAGTGATGATTGGTGGATCGGTGAGGTTTATTGAATGGGTCAGCGGGGTGCCCCAGGGGGATACGGCGACAATGGATTTGGATTTGTCCATCAGTGGGGGAGCAGGACCATGGATTCCAATTGCACAAGATTTACCCAATAACGGTAAGTATCAATGGTTATTGCCGGAGGCTTTTTCATCCACGAATTGCTTCGTCCGTTATACGGTACATACTGCCACGGATACCGCAACCGCCATAACCTATAATCCGTTCGTTATTGTGAGTGAAGGGGGAATCCCGGTGATGGTGGTGCAACCGACCAATATCGATTTTGATACGGTGTATGTGGATTCCAGTGCGGTCGATTTCTTTGTGATATGGAATGCGGGCAGCGATACATTGCATGTGCAGGAGTTTAGCGTTAATTTGGATGTGTATCAGTTAAGTGCCGGGTTGGATTCTTTGGAGTTGGCACCGAATGATAGTGTGACTGTGATGGTGTCATTCCAACCCACTCATGCAGCGACCTTTCCTGATTCGGTAATCATCGATTCAGACGGGGGAAATGAGATTGTGCATTTGATGGGAGTGGGAGTGCCGTGGTCGGAAGTCGGAGATGATGACAATGTTATGGTGGAACGATTCGAGCTGGGGCAGCCGTATCCCAACCCGTTTAATGCTGTGGTGACGTTGCCGTTTAACATTTCCCGATCGGGTAGGGTGAAGTTGTCGGTGGTTAACGTGCTGGGGCAGCAGGTGGCAAAGTTATATTCGGAGCAATTGGATGCGGGTAGTCATCAGCTGCAGTGGGATGCTGGCGATACTGCCAGCGGAGTGTATTTTCTGGTGTTGGAGTTTGAAGATTGGACGCGGATGGCGAAAGTGGTGTTGATGAGATAATGATGTCAGATACCGGTGAAGAGTTACATTAACACGGTGGATAAAATGCAAATACGAACCAAGGTGTGGTTAGAGGATGAGAAGGGGAATGTTGTTTTCGGCTATGGCAGGAAACGGATTTTGGAGTTGATCGATGAAAAGGGGTCGCTGTCGGAGGCGGCAAAGGCGTTGAAGATGTCGTATCGTGCGGTGTGGGGGAAGGTGCATGCCACTGAAGCGAGGCTGGGGGAAAAGTTGGTGATAACCAAGGTTGGTTCAAAGAGCGGGGGGTCTAAGCTGACGCCTAAGGCGAAGGAATTGGTACGGGCGTATAATGAATTGACCACGGTGGTAACCAAAGAAACCAACAAGTTATTTTTGCGAGTGTTTGGGAAGTAGGGATTTCCGGTTTATAAATTACTGTGGGGTCTTATGCGGCAATTAAGTGTTGTTTTTGTGATCGCGGTGGTTTCGGTGATCTTTCTGGTAGCAGGGGTGCATCTCCTGCGGCAGAGTTATGAGACAACCTATTTGGTCTTATCCGCCGGTCAACCTGGGGGGACCTATCTACCAATGGCTGAAAGTATTGCGGATATTGTCAATGCAGCGTATCCGAACATCAATATCACCGTGGTTGAGAGTTTCGGCAGTGTGGAGAATATCGAGCGATTAGTCAAAGGGCAGGTTGATTTGGCGCTGGTGCAGAATGATACCCCTGGGGACGCCATGATACGTGCCATGGTGCCCCTGCACAAGGAAGTACTGCATTTCTTGGTGCGCCGAGATTCGGATATTAACCGGATTCGAGATTTGGTAGGTAAGAGGGTGGAGGTGGGTCCCCAGGATAGTGGGACAGAGGTGTTGGTCAGGAATTTACTACGCCATTATGGGATAAGTCTTGACGATTTTGTGCCCACGTATTATGGGATTATAGAGGCGTGCGATAAGTTATTGGATGGGGACGTCGAGGCAATTCTGGTCGTGCAGGGTTTGAAATCGGCGAAATGTCAGGAGCTAATCGCGACGGGGAACGTACGGTTTGTTGGTTTGGGGTGTCCGGATATCAAAGGGTGTGAAGCAGAGGGTTTTAGTATGAGTTATCCGTTTATTTCGCCATATACGATTCCTATCAATAGCTATCTAACTACTGATATTGCGCAGCCGGGCGAACCACAGGAGCCGGTGGCAAGTTTGTCAGTGAGGTCGATATTGGTATGTCATAAAGATGTGCCTGATGAGGTAATACGTAAGATTATCCAGGCGATTTTCAACCACCGTCCGACCTTGGTTCGCGCGTTTCCGGTGGCGAGACAAATGACCGAACACTTTGACACCGCAGAATTGCAGTATTCGCTGCATCCCGGGGCAATGTCCTATTACAACCGTGATAAGCCAAGTTTCTTTCTTACCCATGCCGATATCATGGCATTTCTACTGACATTGACTTTTGCCATATTTAGTCTGATTGCATTGATCAGACAGCGGATGATCCGACAGAAGAGAGCCAGAATCGACCATTACTACCAACAGCTTGAGGGATTGATATCAAGATTGAACGATCCCATTGTTAGTGAAGGTGTACTGCGGGATATCGATAACGAGTTATGGGAGCTGCGTCACAGTACCATCAGGGAGTTGGTGGGAAAAAAGTTAATGGCTGACCAATCTTTCAGTATTTTCCATTCGTTATTGTCTGATTGTCAGATGCAGGTGCAGCAAGCGAAACAGGTAAATTCTTAACTTTCAAAATAAAGATATTTCCTTTCCCTCCCATAATAGTTCACCTACCTTCTGTTCTCTGCAGATAAATTGACTCTGCAAATTTGGGAAGATTTCTATCGTGTGGCGTTACTAGTCCTGCTCAAGCGGGTTCAAGGATTTCCTTACCTCAATATATTTGCATAATCTTTTAATTAATAAGGTGTTGGGAACAACAATTTCGTATGTGAAATTTTTTGCTTGTATTCTACGAATTTCTTAGTTATATTACCTTCAACCCACCAAAAAATTTCCGGGTTAGTCCTTCGGCAGCCAGATGCTACATATATTTGTTTATAAAGTATATGGCAGCATAATTCTGGCACTTTCCATTTCGAATTAGTTTTGATCCGTTTTTTCAGGGTCCTTCAACCTGGTGTCCTTTAACGACACCTCAATTCCAGGAATTTTATGGCAGAAAAGAAAATCGCCGTAATCCCCGGTGACGGAATCGGTATCGATGTTACCCGGGAGGTCGTGAAAGTGATGGAGTGTTTGGTAGATTTGGGGGGTGTGGATATTAGCTGGCAAGAATTCGATTACGGGGCTGAAAAGTATTTACAGACCGGAATCACACTCCCTGACGAGGAGATCGAGAATTTCCGGGACAATTACGATGCGATTTATGTAGGGGCGGTGGGTGATCCCCGGGTTCCCGATATGACTCATGCCCGAGATATCCTTTTGGGGATGCGGTTCAAGCTGGATCTGTATATCAATTACCGCCCGGTGCGGTTGATGGATGTCAGGCTATGTCCGCTGAAGGATAAGACCATCGAAGATATCCAATTTACCGTGTTCCGGGAAAATACCGAGGGGTTGTATGCCGGAACCGGGGGGATTCTGAAGAAGGGAACTCCTGACGAGGTGGCGGTGCAGACCTCGATTAATACCCGCAAGGGGGTGGAACGGATTATCCGGCATGCGTTTCAATTTGCTAAGGAGCATGGATCGACCCGGGTGACCATGTCGGATAAGTCCAACGCCATGCGGTTTGAGGGCGATTTGTGGCAGCGGGTTTTTTACGAGGTGGCGGAAGAATACCCCGATATCGAACCGCAGCATTGGTACATCGATGCGCTGTTGATGCAGATGGTAAAACGCCCCGAGCAGTTTCAGGTGATCGTGAGCTGCAATATGTTCGGGGATATTATTACCGATATGGGTGCGCAGTTGGTGGGGGGGATGGGACTGGCGGAATCGGGCAACATTCATCCCGGGAGAACGTCGCTGTTTGAACCGGTGCATGGATCGGCGCCGAAATATCAGGGACAGAATATAGCGAATCCATTGGCGGCGATAATGACATTGGGGGTGATGCTGGATCATATCGGGTTTCCTGACGCCAATACCCGAATCTTCGAAGCAGTGAAGTTGGCAGTGCAGACGTACAAGGTTCCCCGGGACCTGGGTGGGAGTTTGGGTACTAAGGAAACCGGTGATGCGATTGTTGAATATCTGAGAGGATAAGACTTAAGGGAAGAAACGGATAGTCGGATGGGAATGACGATTGCGGAAAAGATATTGGCGGCACATGCCGGAAGGGATCAGGTCAAGCCGGGGGAATTGTTGATGGCGGATTTGGACCTGGTGATGGGAACCGATGTGACGGTGCCGCTGTCGGTGGATGTGTTCAACAAGATGGGCGCGACTAAGGTTTTTGATCCTGATAAGATTGTGCTGGTTAACGACCATTTTGTGCCGGCGAAGGACGTAAAGGCTGCGGAATTATCCAAGACGATGCGGGAGTTTGCCAGGCAATATAATATTCCTAATTATTTCGAGGTGGGGCGGTCGGGGATCTGTCATATCATGGTGCCGGATTCTGGGTTGGTGAAACCGGGGGATTTGGTGATCGGAGCGGATTCGCATACCTGTACCTATGGCGCATTGGGGGCGTTGTCCACCGGCGTAGGGTCCACCGATATGGCAGCAGGATGGGCGTTGGGGAAGGGGTGGTTTCGAGTGCCGGAGACATTGAAGGTGGTATTCGAGGGAACACTTCCGCCCATGGTGGGTGGTAAGGATCTGATATTGTTGGCGATATCGAAAATCGGAGTGGATGGAGCCCGGTATCAGGTGATCGAATTTTCCGGACCGGTGATTGATAATCTTCCCATGGCGGACCGGTTTACCATTACCAATATGGCGGTGGAAGCCGGCGCAAAATCGGGGATAATCGCTCCGGATGATGTGACCCGAGAGTATCTAAATCCGGATTTTGCTTGGGAGCATCTGGATGTGTGGGCGGATGACGATGCAGTGTATTCCCAAGAAGTCCGGTTGGATGTATCGGATTTGGAGCCGATGGTATCGAAGCCCTATTTGCCGTCCAATGCAGTACCTGTGGGGGAAGTGGCTGGAATAAAGGTAGATCAGGTGCTGATTGGATCCTGCACCAACGGGAGGATTGAGGATTTCCGAGCGGCATGGGAGATATTACAAGGGAATCAGGTGCATCCGGATGTACGGTTGGTGGTGGTTCCATCCAGTCCAGCGATTTTCAGAACGATGATTCAGGAAGGAATTATGACCGGATTAGTGGAGGTGGGTGCGGTGATTACACCGCCCACCTGCGGCGCGTGTATTGGTGGTCACATGGGGATATTGGCAGCGGGGGAAGTGGGATTGTTTACTACCAATCGGAATTTCGTGGGACGCAATGGCGATCCGACATCAAAGGTATATTTAGCCGGTCCCGGAGTGGCTGCTGCCACGGCGATCACCGGAGTGATTACCGATCCACGGACGATGTGATATTGCTTAACGATATTTTACCTTTCGAATTTATATAAGATGGGAGTTGTTTTGGATAAGATGCATCCTTTAGATGATAGATTAGGATTTTTGGTTAATGTAGTGGGAAGGTTGATGAAGCGGGCACTGTATTTAGAGCTGTCTGAAACAGGTGTGACACCTACCCAATGGACTGTTCTGATGTGTTTGTGGGACAAAGATGGATTGTCATTCACCGAATTAGGGAAGCGCCTCAGTTTCGACCATCCCACCATTACCGGAGTTGTGGATCGGATGGAACGGGAGAAGTTGGTCAGGCGCAAGCGGCATCATTTAGACCGGCGGGTGGTCAATGTGTTTTTAACGCAGAAGGGCAAGGATTTGGAAGCACTGACTGCTGACGCAGGCAGACATGTGGATCTTATGGCAACCAGCGATCTCAGCGGTGAGCAAGTGGAGCAATTGAAACAGTGGATCCACCATTGTGAGTTGAAACTGAAAGAAGAAATCGGAACGATCGGTCAGAATCAAATTGAATCGCCATCGGAATAGTCAGGCTTTGAAGGAAATAATATGATCAAAGGCACGGTGCACAAGTACGGGGATCATGTTGATACCGATGTGATTATCCCCGCCAGATATTGCACCAGTTTCCGGGAGGAGGAACTGGCACCGCATTGTTTGGAGGATTTAGATAAGGATTTTGTCAAAAAAACGACAGCTGGGGATATCTTGATGGCAGGGGAAAATTTCGGGTGCGGCAGTTCCCGGGAGAATGCTCCTTTGGCGATTAGAGGAGCTGGAGTATCCTGTGTGATTGCCAAGAATTACGCCAGGATATTTTTTCGGAATTCGATTAACATCGGACTGCCGATTTTGGAATCGTCGGAAGCAGTGGATGGCACGGAAAACGGCGACCAGTTGGAAATAGATTTACAAACAGGAACGATTTACAATATCACTAAGGATAGGACGTTTCAATCGGTACCGCTTCCTAAGGAGATACAGGAGATTGTGGATGCCGGTGGGATGGTGGGATTTGTCCGGCGGCAATTGGGAGTGGCAGATTGAAGCGGAATCGTCTATCCTTAGAGACAAGCAAATGGAGGATTACATGACCCAAGACATAGTGTTTATCGCGGGTGCCAGGACACCGATGGCGGAATATGCCGGTACACCCGGTGCCGGGAAATTGAAGGATTTCACTGCGTGCCAATTGGGTGCGATTGCCGGGAAGGAGGCGATCCGGCGAGCGGGAATCGATCCGAAATTGATCGGGCATGTGGTGATGGGGAACGCCAACCATGCCGGGAATGATGCGTTGTACGGCGCGCGCGATGTGGCACTCCGGATCGATGAATTATCAATCGATACACCGGCACTGACGGTCAATCGAATTTGCGGCAGCGGGGCACAGGCGATTGTGAACGGCGCCCACATGCTGCTATTGGGAGAACACGAAGCGGTACTGTGCGGGGGGATGGAATCCATGAGCCAGACGCCGTATGCCATCCAGGGGCTCCGAGGTACGCCACCCAGATTCGGACCGGGCGTGATGCTGGAAGACGTATTGTTTGCATCGTTGGAACATCCGTATATCAAGATGTTTATGGCTAACACAGCAGAGAAAGCTGCCCGCATGTATGGCGTGACCCGGCTAGAATGTGATGAATTTGCCTACCTGTCTCAGAAACGGGGTGCGGAGGCGATTTCTAAGGGTTATTTCGATGATGAGAAGGTAGCGGTGGAAATCACGGATCGTAAGGGGAATGTGACCAAGGTGTGGGACGATGATCATTGTCGTCCGGACACCACACTGGAAGGACTCCAGAAACTGCGCGCAGCCTTCGGCAGGAATGGTTTGGTGACGGCTGGAAATGCATCAGGGATTGTGGATGGGGGTGCAGCGGTAGTGTTGACCACGGCTAAAGTTGCCGAGCGGGAAGGTTTGACGCCGATTGCTCGATTGGAGAATTGGGGAATTGCCGCGTTAGACCCGACCATTATGGCGATGGGTCCTAAACCATCGACGGAAGCGGTGTTGGAGAAAACCGGCAAAAAGCTGGATGATATAGATTTGGTAGAGATTAACGAAGCGTTTGCTCCACAGTATGTCGCTTGTGAAAGAGCGATGGGATTGAACCGTGACAAAACCAATGTCAACGGTGGTGCGATTGCATTAGGGCATCCCTTGGGTGCAACCGGAACGATACTAACGCTGAAGCTGATTTACGAACTCCGTCGGCAAGGGAAGAAATGGGGAATTTCCACCATGTGCATCGGCGGCGGACAGGGGATCGCTTTGATGGTGGAAGCACTTTAATTTTCTATTCCGTCAGGTGAGGACACCTGACGGCACAGGTGATTAGCAGTAATTTGCATTTTTTATATCATAGTTATATTTTCTGGAGGACTACATGGAGATTAAAACAGTCGGCGTGCTGGGATGCGGCTTGATGGGAAGTGGGATAGCCCATGTCAGCGCGGCTGCAGGATATGAAACCATCGTCCGCGAAGTGGATGATACATTGCTGGAAAAGGGATTAGGAAAGCTGTACGGGTTTATCGATAAGTCGATTGCCCGTAAAAAGATGTCGGAATACACAAAGCGGCAGGTTACCAACCATCTGCGCGGAACCACTGATTTGGCGGAACTTAAGGATTGCGATTTGGTGATAGAAGCAATAACGGAAAACCTGGAACTGAAGAACGAACAATGGAAGGAATTGGATGGATTATGTAGCGCTGATACCATTTTCGCCACCAACACGTCGTCGTTGAAGGTCAAGGATCAAGCGGCTGCAACCAATCGTCCCGATAAGTTTGTGGGGATGCATTTCTTCAACCCGGTTCCCGTGATGAAACTGGTGGAGGTGGTGCGAGCGGACCAGACCAGCGATGAGACCTTTCAGGCATCTTTGAATTGGGTGAAATCGATCGATAAGGTGGGAGTGGCGTGCATCGACACCACCGGATTTGTGGTGAACCGGTTGCTGGTGCCGTATCTGTTAGATGGGATTCGAGCTTATGAAGCGGGGATTGCCACGGTGACGGATATCGACAATGCCATGATGCAGGGGTGCGGGTTTCCGATGGGACCGTTGACACTGCTGGATTTTGTCGGATTGGATACCACTCATTTCATCGCCGGCATCATGACCGATGAGTTCGATTTGCCCCAGTATCATTCACCGAAGTTGCTGCAAACCATGGTGGATAAGGGCTTGATGGGCAAGAAATCCGGAAAAGGATTTTACGATTATTCCGCTGGAATGCCGGTACCTAATGACGATGAACTGCAGGGATTGATTTAGTATGCTGTCAGGTGGGGGCACCCAATAGCCTAATAATGGCAAGCTGTTCACTGAAATGGTATAAGTAAGCATTACTGAGGTAAGATACATGGAATACAAGAACTTACTGGTTGTAATTAGTGACGATATCGCAACCGTCACGGTTAATCGTCCAGATGTGTTAAACGCGTTGAACGGAGAAACAGTGATGTCGCTCAGGAAGTGTTTTAGGGATTTGAAGAAGAATGATGATGTCCGGGCGGTTATCCTGACCGGAGCCGGTAACAAATCGTTTGTGGCGGGAGCGGACATCCCCGAGCTGGCGAAACAGGATGCGATTGGCGGTGCCGATTTTTCCCATCACGGGCAGATGGTGTTCAACGTGATCGAAGGGATGCGGAAACCGGTAGTGGCGGCAGTCAACGGATTCGCATTGGGCGGGGGATGTGAGCTGGCGATGGCATGTCATTTACGGTATGCTCATGAAGGAGCTCGGTTCGGGCAGCCGGAAGTTAATTTGGGGATCATTCCAGGATATGGTGGAACGCAGCGGCTGCCACGGTTAGTGGGTAAAGGTCGGGCGTTGGAACTGGTGATGTCCGGGGATATGATTTCTGCAAAAAGAGCCTATGAAATAGGGTTGGTTAATGATGTGTTTGGGGCTTGGAAGAAGGATGATCAAGGTCAGGAAGTTCTGAACGAAAAAGGCAAGAAAATCTTCGATCGTGATTCGTTTATGGATTGGGTCAAGGGGAAACTGCAATCGATTTTATCGAAAGGGCCGGTTGCGGTGGGGCTGGCGATCGAAGCGGTCAACCGGGGATTGGAAACCACGTTGAACGAAGGACAACGTGTGGAATCGCAGTTGTTCGGGTTGGTGTGCACCACCGAAGATTTCAAGGAAGGTACTACCGCGTTTATGGAGAAACGTGCGCCGAAGTTTCAAGGGAAGTAATTATTCAAAATTGAAACTAGACGATTATTCAGAAACCGAATTTGCCTATAAATGACCCACATCGGAAGGGTAAATCTATGGAGTTTAGAGAACCACTCAATGAGTTAATAAAATCGCCGACTGATTTTATCAAGGATACCAATTTCCCCCCTGCGGAAAAGATCAAGATATATGATACTACGTTACGTGATGGGGAGCAAATGCCGGGAGTGGCGTTTTCGCCGGGGCAGAAGCTGGAGTTGGCGAAAGCGTTATCAGATATTGGGGTGGATATTATCGACATGGGGTTTCCGTCGGCGGCGATTTCTGACCGGCATGCGCTGCAGTTGATTATGCAGGCGAAACGGCGGGGTGAAATTCGGGAAGATATGGAAGTGCTGGTGATGTGCCGGTCGCATATCCGGGATATTCAGGTTACCATGGATACGTTAACGGCAATTAATATCGATCCCAAGGAAGTAACGTTTTTTATTTTCACTTCCGGGTCGGATCTGCATCTGAAGTACAAGATCGGAAAGATGTTGCTCAGAAGGGAAGGTAAGGAACTTTCAGAGTGGATGGATTTGCCAGTGTCTTTCTATCGGGAAGCCAATATCCGGATGTCGGTGGAGGCGATCAAATATGCTGTGGATCACGGAGTGGAGAGTATCGAATTCGGTGGTGAGGATGGTTCGCGATCGGATGTGGATTACCAGATTGAGCTGGCTAAGGCTTGTTACGATGCCGGCGGGACAAGGTACAGTTTTCCCGATACGGTGGGTTGTTTTACGCCGGAAGGAGTGGATTATTACATTCCCAAGATTGTTAAAGCGTTTCCGGGACGGGATTTTGTGGTACACTTTCACAACGATTTTGGAATGGCGAATATCAATACCGTCAGGGCATTAAGCCATGGAACCACAGTGCCTACTTGTACCGTGAATGGGATGGGGGAACGAGCGGGCAATGCGCCGCTGCATCAGGTGGTGATGACGTTGAAATATCTCTATGGGATCGAACTACCAAGATTTAAGTACGACAAACTGATTAAACTCAGTCGGATGGTGGAAGAGTATTCTGGTATCCCGGTGGGAGCACATGAACCGATTGTGGGAGCTGGGGTGTTCACGCATGAGTCGGGGATTCATACCGCTGGATTGGAGATAGATCGGTCGATTTACCAGGTGATTCCGCCGGAATCGGTGGGTGCGCGAATGAAGTATGTGTTCGGCAAACACAGTGGTGAAATAGCGGTTAGAGCGGTGTTGAACAAAGAGATGAACCGCAAAGGATTAGAGAGGGATGGAGTGGAAATAACGGACGAATTGATACGTGCAGTGACGATGTTTGTTAAAGATGCCCGGCAGAAACGGACCCGATCCGACAGCTTCTCCAATGTAACCGAAGCCTATTATTTGGCCTACCATCGGTTGGGAATTACCGAACTACGGCTGGTGGAATTAGCATCCACGATTGGGAGGTTGATTAACGAAGGGATATTCGAATTTCCGAAAGATAGTAAGTAAGACTTGAAATAACATAAGATTATTCAACCCAAGGAGGATTTATGAGCCTGGATTGGCTGCCCCGGGAGGGGGGATTGAAGGATCACGATTTGTACGATAACACCTATCTGAACGGTGAGCCACCCACAGTGAATTATGAGTTGAAACCGATTGTGGGAGCGGATGGCACGATGGTGGATGGGTTGTATTCCGCGTGGATTACGTTGAATAATCCAAAGCAGTACAATTCGTACACTACGGAAATGGTCAAGGGGGTGATTGGGGCGTTTCATAAAGCGTCCATGGACCGGACAGTGGTGGCTGCGGTGTTTACTGCGGCGGGAGATCGAGCGTTTTGCACCGGCGGAAATACCAAGGAGTATGCGGAATACTATTCAGGAAAACCCACTGAATACGGACTGTACATGGATCTGTTTAACGCCATGGTGGATGCGATTTTGATGTGTAAGAAGCCGGTGATCTGCCGGGTGAACGGAATGCGGATAGCCGGAGGTCAGGAAATTGGGATGGCATGCGATTTAACGGTGTCAGGGGATCACGCGATATTCGGGCAAGCCGGTCCCAGACACGGGTCGGCGCCGGATGGGGGCTCCACGGATTTTCTACCCTGGTATTTGACGATTGAAGATGCGTTGTGGAATTGCGTGTCATGTGAGATGTGGTCGGCATACAAGATGAAACAGAAGGGATTGATTTCCAAGGCGGTGAAGGTATACAAAGATAACGGAACGTTCGTTCCGAATCCGCAAGTGATCACGGATAAGTATGTGGAAAATGGGGATATAGTCTATGGGGATTTCTTGAAAGGAGAAGCGGGAAAGGCTGCCAGGGAAAAGGCGAAAGGATCGGAAGTCGATTTTTCGCTGCTGGATAAGGAAGTGGGTAAAATCTTGTGGACCTTTACCAATCTGTTTCCAAACTGCTTGATGAAGTCGATCGATGGAATCCGCCACAAGAAGAAATTCTTTTGGGATCAGACCAAACTTGCGAATCGGCACTGGCTGGCAGCTAATATGCAGGGTGAAGCGTTTTTAGGCTTTACCGCGTTTAATACTAAGAAGATTACCGGTTCCGATGTAATCGATTTTATAAAGTATCGTCAATTGACTGCTCAAGGGCACGCTTTGGATGAGGATTTCTTCGAGCAGGTGTTGGGAAAACCGCAGGAGTAGGAGGAAAATATGGATGGTTCATTTGGAAATATTTTAGGTTTGTTCGCTCTTTCAAGCGCAATCTGTTGTCATATTCTTTCCAAGACACATTATGGAGTTGAAAAGGGCTGGTTCACCAACAAATGGTTTTGGGCGGGACTATTTGGGAACCTGCCGGTACTTGTGGCATTTTTGGGTCATGTTTTTCTCTCCCGAAAGGGATCGAGTAATATTGTGTCGGGTGAAGAAATATAACGGCGTGAATAGTCAGTTAGTGGATGAGGATTTCTTCGAGCAGGTGTTGGGAAAACCACAGGAATAAACAATAGCAGAAAATCGAAACTAAACGAGGTAATAAAATGTATTTGGAAAACAAGAATGCAATTGTGACCGGTGGGTCGTTGGGGATTGGTGCGGCGATGGCGCTGGATTTAGCGGAAAACGGCGCCAATGTGGCGTTGAATTTTCGTAAGCACAAGGATGAAGCCCAAGCCATCATCGATCAGGTTAAGTCCATGGGACGGAAAGGCTTACTTGTACAAGCCGATGTATCCAATTTCCAAGACGCCCAGAACATGGTGGATACCGTGGTCCAGGAGTTCGGAGGGCTGGATATCCTGGTGTGTAACGCCGGTATCAACTGGGACGGAGTGATCTGGAAGATGACCGAGGAGCAGTGGGATACGGTGATGAATATTGACTTGAAAGGATATTTCAATTATACCCGTGCGGTGGCGCCGGTGTTTCGGGAACAGAAACACGGTAGGATTGTTAATTTGACATCGATCAACGGGTTACGGGGGAAATTCGGTCAGACCAATTATTCTGCCGCCAAGGCTGGGATTATCGGATTGACCAAGTCAACCGCGCGTGAGTTGGGGAAATACCAGGTGACGGTGAATGCGGTGGCGCCGGGATTGATTTTGACCGATATGATGACGCAGATGCCGGAAGAAGCCAAGCAGGTGTCGTTGAACGAGACGGTGCTGAAAAAATTAGGGCAGCCGGAAGATGTGGCGCATTTAGTGACGTTCCTGTGTTCCGATAATGCCGGGCACATCACCGGCGAAGTGATTAAAGTGGACGGTGGACAGTATATCTGACACCAATAATGACACCCAGAATCGCTGGACAACTGCTGCCATCCTTGCGTTAATCATGTTGGTTGGGGCGGTTCTGCGGGTGTGGGGGATTGGGTTTGGGCTGCCTGCGACGTTAGCTCGACCCGATGAGAACATCGTGCTGGAAATCGCCGCCACGGTGACTGCGGGAGAGTTTAATCCCAAATTTTTCACCTATCCCACCGGGTATATTTACCTGCTGGGCGCTCTTTTTCATATTACGGTGCCGCTGTTTACGCCGCCGTATCCGATCGATCCGTCCTGGGATCTTTCAACGCTCTACACCGTGTGGCAGGAACCTTTTTATCTGACTGGACGGTGGGTGGTGGTGGTGATGGGGGTGGTGTCGCTATGGTTGTTGTATGTGATTGGAAAACGAATCGGTGGGCGAAATTTGGGATTGTTAACAGCCTGGTTTTTTGCGGTGGCGCCGATTCCGGTTAGGCATGCCCATTTCACGACCTCAGATTTCCCGATGGTGTTTTTCTGCCTGGTGACGATGGTGTTTGTGTTGAGGCGAGTGCAAGGTGGGGGTGTTTGGGATTCGTTGTTAGCTGGGTTGTTTGGGGGATTGGCGGCGGCGATGAAGTACCCCGGGGCGTTGATGGCGGTGCCGATTTTGTTGGCGCATATTCGGTGGAAACCGTTGCGGCTGCATCAGCATGTATGGTTATCGGGGATGGTAATGGCGGGGGTGTTTCTGCTGCTGAATCCATTCATTTTCGTGGAATGGGGTACGTTTAAGGCGCATTTCGCCTATGAAGCCGCCCATTTGATGGCACCGCATGAGGGGATCGATTTGGGGCGAGGGTGGTTTTATCATCCGTGGGTAACGTTTCCCATCGCTATGGGGATGCCGGTGTATCTTGCTGCCGTTGCCGGGTTGATTTGGTGGGCGGTCAAAGGGGGACGGGAACGGTGGATTATCATCATCACGCTGCTACTGTATTTGTTGGTGCTGGGTCGTGGAAAGGCGGTGTTTTTCCGGTATTTGGATGCAGTGTTTCCGTTTTTGGCGGTGTTGGCGGCTGGGTTTGTGGTTGAGATTACCTCGAAGCTGCCATGGAAACGGTCGTCACAGGTCATCGCGGTGGCTGTATTGGGGATATTACTTGCATTACCGGCGATAGCACGATCGATACAAATTGACCGGTTGTTGAGCCGCACCGACACTCGGGTTCAGGCTGGGGAATGGCTAACGGAACATCTGGAACCAGACACGGAAGTGTTCTTATCCGGGTATTTCGGGATGCCGCAGTTGGTGCCGCATTTTCTGAAATATCAGAAAATTACCAACTGGCGGGAAGCGCAGTTCATGGAACAGTATCAGCGGGCGATCGCGGAAGCTCCGGAATGGAATAGGCATCCTTTGGAGATTGTGACCCCGGAAGACATTTTCCTGGACTTGGATAAGGTTGTGTTGATGGAGGGGATGATTCGGGATTCTTTGAGGGCGTGGGAAATTGATTGGGTGGTGATGGATCGGTATTTCCTGCCCTATTACAGCGATTATCCGGTGGGGCTTCCGGAAGCGCTGCGGACTGATTTTGATTTAATAGTGACCTTCTCTTGTTTGAAACCAGATGCCAAACCGATGCCGATGTTCGAATTGCAGGATGCGTTTTTCCTGCCGGTAGCTCGGTTTCATGGGATCGAACGTCCCGGTCCGGAAATTAAGATTTATAAACGTAAAGCGACAGATAATTAAATGTTACGTAAGGAATTAACAGATTATTTGGCGACACTGCTGGAGACCGACAAATTCAAGGATTATTGTGTCAACGGGCTCCAGGTGGAGGGTAAGGATGAGATCAACCGTATCGTAACGGGTGTCAGCGTCAGCCGGCGGTTGTTTGCGGAGGCGATTGCCAACAATGCCGATGCGGTAATCGTCCATCACGGTTTGTTCTGGAAGGGGGATCCCGATCCGTTTCGTCTGAATGGGATTATGGCGGTGCGAGTTAGGGATTTGGTGAAACACGATATTAATATGTTCGGGTATCATCTGCCGTTGGATTCGCATCCTACATTAGGGAATAACGCCCAGATTGCGCAGAAATTGGGGATGGAAGTGGTGGATCGGGTGGATATAGAGGATTGGCAAGGGGCGGGATTTGTGTGTGAGCTGTCGAAACCGGTGGAGAGGGATGCTTTCCTAAGGAAGGTGGATCAGGAATTAGATACCCAGGCGCAGTTATTTCCTTATGGGGCAGACCACGTACACCGGGTGCTGGTGTTGTCCGGAGGCAGTTCGAAATACTATCGGGTCGCATTGGAAAATGACTGTGATACTTTCATAGGGGGTGATATCCATGAAAGCGTTGTGCGATCGGTGGAGGAAGCGGGTTTGAATTTTGTTGCTGGAGGACATTACAATACTGAGAAATGGGGGATTATTGTATTGGGAGATCATTTGAAGGAGAAGTTTGGGTTGGAGGTGACATGGGTTAATGTGCCGAATCCGGTGTAAAAACTTCCCCCCGGTTCCCGGGGGGAACACAAGGGGGGCAGAGAAACATGAGAAAAATTAAGAAACGATTACCTAAGACTCCTTCAGATAATACTCCAAGAGCCCGGGAACTACGTATATATCAAACTGATGCAGAGCGATTGTTATGGTCGAGGCTAAGAAGCAAACGGCTAAAAGTAAAATTCAGGCGTCAGGAACCTATTGGTCATTATATCGTTGATTTTGCGTGTATTGAAAAAGGGATAGTTATTGAAATAGATGGCAGTCAACATTGCAGGGATCAAGGTAGGGAATATGATAGCATCAGGGATAATTATTTGAAATCATTGGGATTTAGGGTTATGCGTTTTTCTAATTATGATGTGCTAACAAATCTTGATGGAGTATTGTCAACAGTATTAAATAAAATAGCCCCCCCTTTTATTCCCCCCCGGGAACCGGGGGGGAGGTTAAATAAACCGGTGTCTTGATGATGCGTACGGTTATATCCAACAAGTTGGGACAAGTTGACACACAGAAATTAGATCGTAAAGGAGACCGCCATGAAATCTAAGGAAGAAATTACTGAAATTGAAGAGAAGTTCTTTGGGAGGTTTCAAGAACCAATTTGGAGAGATGGTATTGTTGATTATGACAAATATTCTAATTTGAAAAATGAAGGAAAGTTTCGATTATTATTTATTTTAAAAGAAGCTAATGCTAAAAATGAACCTGGTGATCTTAGAGACTTTCTAAGAAAGGGTGGTCAAGGTAAAACATGGAATCCAGTAGCCTTTTGGACTTACGGTGTGTATAACAACTTTCCAAGTTGGGATGTTGTTAAGGATAAGAATTCTAGGGAATTACGAGAGAAATGGCTAAAGAAAATTGCGGTAATAAATTTTAAAAAACAACCTGGGACTAAAAAAGCTTATTATCCCATGATACGAAAGCATGCGTTGAAGAATCAAGTGTTGATTACGAAACAAATAGTGATGTATGAGCCAGATATTATTATTTGTTGTGGGAAATGGTTTGGAAATATTTTATGTGAGATAATAAGTGAATCAACAAAAGATTGGAAAATTTGCCAAAATGGTATGAGGTATCGATGGACCACAAAAATGCTAAATGAAGCATCTAATCCTTACTTGATACTTGAATTCTATCATCCTCAAGCACGAAAAACACCAAAATGGAAATATGAAAACTTCATAGAATCTTTTAGAGAAACATGGGACAAAACATGAACCTTACAGACATTGTAGCGATTTCGGGGTGTCGGACGCCTATGGGTGTGTTCGGCGGAACATTGAAAAACATGGCATCGTTCGACATCGGAGCAGTGGCAGTAAAAGCCGCTGTGGAACGAGCAGGATTAACCGGCGATGATATCGATGACGTGATTTTGGGATCGTGCCGGCAAGCAGGAAACGGTCCCAACCCGGCACGTACCGCATCGGTCCGAGGCGGGGTGTCCAAGGATTCGCCGGTGATCACGTTGAACATGGCGTGTCCATCGGGGATGCGGGCGGTGGCAATGGCATCCCAGCAAATCCGGCTGGGGGATCACCAGGTGGTGCTGGTGGGCGGGTTCGATTCCATGAGCACTATCCCGTACCTGTTGAAAGGAGCCCGGTGGAACGGGTTCAAGATGGGCGACAAGAAACTGGAAGACGGATGGTCGGACTCCATCGACCCGTTAATCGGGCAGGGAATGGGCGTCACCGCGGAAAATTTAGCGGATAAGTACAAAATCCCCCGAGAGGAGCAGGATGAATTTGCGGCACTCTCCCACGAAAAAGCCCATCAGGCATGGGAAAACGGGTGGTTCGATGCCGAAGTAGTGCCGATCGAAGTTCCTCCGGCACGGAAAAAGGACGATCCAATCACCTTAAGCCGTGATGAGACTATCCGGTATCCGGTGAACCGGGAAAAGATGGGGAAGCTGCCCACGGTGTTTCGGCGGGATGGTGGAAGTGTCACTGCGGGGAATGCCTGCGGGATGTCCGACGGCGCTACCGCGCTGGTGATTACTAATCGAGAGAAAGCTGGCGCGTTGGGGAAGGATCCGTTGTTCTCGATTGTGGCATATTCCCAGGTGGCGGTGCCACCGGAAACCATGGGCGAGGGACCGGGTGTGTCGATTCCTGCGGCGTTGAAGAATGCGGGAATGGAATTGGGCGACATGGATTTGATCGAAGTGAACGAAGCGTTTGCGGTGCAGATGTTGGCGAACGAGCGGGTGCTCGGTTGGGATCGCGACAAGGTCAATATCCACGGCGGTGCCATTGCATTAGGGCATCCCACCGGGATCAGCGGGGCTCGGATTATCGTCACGTTGTATCATGCATTGAAGCAGCATGATAAGGAAATCGGGATTGCGGCGATCTGCGGTGGTGGCGGTGTGTCGATGGCAACCATTATCAAACGGGAATTGTAGGGGATTAGTATGCAAGTTTGCTCCCGCCAGGTTACGCTACGCTTGAAACCTGGCGGGAACCGATCTCCAGTACCCCCCCTTACTCCCCCCCTGCAAATAGCAGGGGGGGATAAGAACCGGATCCCCTATTCCGCCAGTGGGCGGACAAGTCCGTCAGCTGCCGGATTGGATGACATTAAGTATGAGGCTCTTATGGACGATTATAATCATATCAGGGTAGAGGAATCACCAGGTCGGATCGATTTTGTACTGCAGCGCCCGCCGGTGAATATTTTGAACATCGAGATGATGAAGGAAATCAACCGGGCGCTGGAGGTCATCATTACGCGCAACGATCTAAAGGCGCTGGTTATTCGGTCGGATCAGAAAGCGTTCTCGGCTGGGGTGGATGTGGCGGAACATACCGCGGATAAGGTGGGGGAAATGATGGAGACGTTTGGCAATATGTTCCGTCTGCTGAATCAGGTCCAGGGTGTAACGATTGCGGCTGTCAAAGGTGCTGCACTGGGAGGTGGCTGTGAGTTAGCAACCTATTGTGATATTATTTTGGCATCGGACCGGTCGAAATTCGGTCAGCCAGAAATCGCGGTTGGGGTGTATGCTCCAGTGGCGGTGGCGGTGTTTCCGCATTTGGTGGGACGACATCGAGCGATGGAGTTGTTTATCACCGGCGAGGTGTTGAGTGGTGTGGAATCGTATAAAGTGGGGCTGGTGAATCATGTCTATCCCGATGAGCGGTTTGGCGAGGCAGTTGAGGAATTTGTAGGGAAGATTACCAACAAGAGCGCCGCGGTGATTGCACTGACCAAGCGGGTGATTGACGAGGGGCTGTATTCAGTGGTGCCGGTGGCGGTGAAGAATGCCGAGGATGTGTATTTGCAGGAGTTGATGAGCATGAAGGATGCACATGAGGGACTCAAGGCGTTTTTGGAAAAACTACCGCCGAAATGGCAGT
>CBDVBD010000054.1:0-19234 GCA_965372135.1 uncultured bacterium
GCAGGTTTAAAATTTCAGTCTGTTCTATCATGCCGACTATATTGACATCCACAGTAATTCTGACGGTACAACCCAATTTGTTTCGACAGCTCCACACTCCGCTTGAATCCATCCTGCTTCTTCAAATCGGTGGAAAGATACGCTACTTGGAATTCTTCCCCCAGCGCCTTCCCGAAATCGTTGATTTTCTGAGCATTCTTATGCGGGCTCACCGTCAGCACCGTAGCGAAAGCGTCGAATCCGCCCCGTTTCGCCAGTTCCGCGGTGTTGCGTAAACGGTACTGGTAACACAATTCACAACGCCTGCCCCCTTCCGGTTCGTCTTCCAATCCCTTTATTACTTCAAACCATTCCCGATCTGAATATTCTCCGGTTCGCGTTTCCACATCCATCCCGCAGCCCAACCGCATAAATTCCCCCAATCGCTTCGAATACTCTTCGCTGGGATGGATATTAGGATTGAAAAAATACCCCATCACTTTCCAATCCTTGCCGAGCCTTTCGAAACCCACCGTGGCATCCGGTGCACAGCATACGTGCAGTAACAACAAATCCTTCATATCAAACTCAGTCGATCGCGATCGCTTGCAGCCCTTGTGCCGTCAGGTGCCATCACCTGACGGTATAACAGACACTTAGAATCACTATTGAATTACCCATTCCGCCACTACATCAGGCGATAGCGGCATCACCGTCATCACTCTGTCTTCCCCATTGATACGATATTTGACGTCCAATTGCGATTGATCTTTACCGTCACTATACCGGGCGGTTATTCCCGCAGCACATTCCATATTCTCCGGTGTGGGCACGCCTTCAGCTATCACCACCGGACCCATCACCCCCACCGCTTCCAACCGAATCAGATGCCTGAAATTCGCATCGATGAAGCGATTTTCGTGCTCGTCCCTCCCCACCACAACCTTGAGGTCCGGCGACACTCGCAGGTGCCTGCCCACCTTGAGTAATAGCAAATCAGTCAACCCACAGTCGTCGGGATTCTTATGATCGAAAAGGTCTTTCAATTTCCTGCCGTACGCCGGATCGGTCAACAGGCAGCAACCTCCGGCAGGCTGCGGGAGATTGTCGTATCCGTATTCCTGAGCTAACGCGTACTGAGGTTTTCGCGACCGTCCGGAAAACGCCATTAACCGGCTGCGATCCACCAATCCCACCCGTTCCGGTTCCGTTTCCGGCAGCAGCTTCGCTGATAGCGGTCTAAGCAGCCGTCCATCAAGCCCGGACTCCTTTTCAATCAGCCGCAGTGTCGGTCGATGTTGCGACATCGGTCGCTGCCCTAAAACCTCACCGGAATACACAAACTCCGCACCCGATTCTTCCATCACATCCCGTGCCATACCCATGGTCGTAATCCGGCAGTCGATACACGGATTCATGTTCTTGCCATACCCGTACTTAGGATGGCGCAGCACCTCTAAATATTCCTGGCTGATATCGATCACATCGATCGAGATATCAAATAACGACGCCAAACGTGTCACCGGATTTCGCAGCCGTTCCGGGGGTTCGTCGGGGCGGCTGATTACCCTTCGGTGATGTACCGTGCAGAAGCCGGTGTTGAAATGGAGTCCCTTAATTCGGATCCCCTGATCGATCAACAACCGGGTAGCCAAGGTGGAATCCAATCCGCCCGACAACATGCCAATGGCTAATACTTCTCCCATCCTTTCACCGCACTAATATTTCTACCCAGCTTTTCCTGACCTTCTCGGGAAATCATCCGCCGATTCCACGGCGGATCCCATACTAATTCCACGGTTGCTGCCGTGACACCTGAAACCCCCAATGCCGTCTTTTCGACATCCTTGATCAGGGTTTGAGACATCGGACAGCCCTTCGTGGTTAATGTCATCGCCACTCGGACATGGTTACCATCTGCTATGGACACATCGTATATCAAACCCAGGTCAACCACACTCAGGTCAACTTCCGGGTCCATAACTTCTTCTAAGGCTCTCCATACTTGCTGTGTATCGATCATTTCACTATTTCCCCATATCTGAAATTCCTTTAATGCTACTTGGTAAACTCGGACGTTGACATCCCCATACGCTGGGCAATAGCTTCGATAATCTTGTCAAACGCACTATTGATCGGGTTGTCGCTGGAAATTATCTGCTGTAGCCCAGCATTATCTACAGCCTCCCGAAATTCGGGATCCAATGGCACTTCTCCCAAAAACGGAATCTTAAGCTTATCTGCTTCAATCTTGCCGCCACCATGACCGAACAAATGTGTCTGATGCCCACAATTGGGACACTGAAACACGCTCATGTTCTCGATAATACCCAGAATATGCACACCGACCTTCATGAACATCAACACCCCTTTCCGCGCATCTAACAACGCTAAATCTTGCGGTGTAGTCACGATCACCACCCCATCCAGCTCCACCCGCTGCGCCAAGGTCAACTGCGCATCGCCGGTTCCAGGAGGCAGATCGATCACCAGCAAGTCCAGAGCATCCCAATCCACTTCGGTCAACAATTGATTCGCTGCCTGCGCCACCATCGGCCCCCGCCAGATCAACGGCGTCTCGCTTTCCACAAAGAACCCGATGGACATCAACGACAAGCCATTCTGTTTCACCGGAATAATCCGGTTATCCTTGAACTGTGGACGACCGTTGATCCCCATCATCATCGGCAGGCTGGGTCCATAGATGTCCAGATCCAGAAATCCGGTTCTCAACCCCATTGCATTCGCTTTCATCGCCAACATCGCCGACACCGATGATTTCCCCACTCCGCCTTTTCCCGACGCCACCGCAATCACTTTGTCCACACCGGTAATAGACGCCGGCTTAGGAACTTCCGATCCCTGTTGATCCTTTTGCGGTGTAGCTAAATTGATGGAAATGTGCGCTTCTTGCACTTCCGGAACCGCCGCCAACCGTTCCTTTACCCCCTGTTCAATCTGCTTGGGTACGTCCTGATTTTCAGTGGTTATCTGCAAAAATACCTTGACTACATCACCGGCAACTTCTACCGCATCAACCAAACCAAAGGACACAATATCACGGCTGTAACCAGGATATTTTACATCCTGAAGCCATTCCAGAACCTGTGCTTCTGTGATTGAATCATCGCCGTGGTGTTCTCGGGGTGATTCGGATACCGAGTTTGGAGTTGTCATTCAGAATCCCGTTTACATTTTGGATCATTCATCGTAGTTGCCATACGATCAGCGTTACGAATTGTAAAGTCTTTCAAATCTTTAAAATTGATCTTTTCCAGTTGATTGTACAGATGTTCCTCTGCAGCCTTAAATGCTGCTACAACCTTACATATATCTTGCCCGTAACACCCTCGGCGCTCAGCTAAACATTGATAGATCGGTATATTGCCTTCAACTGCCTTCACCACATCTTTCAATGTAATTTCTTCGGGCGAACGTCCTAACGAATATCCTCCCTTGGCACCGCGAAAAGAACGTATTAGTCCGGTCTTCGCCAAATTCCGGAATACTTTCGCTAAATAACTTTCCGGAATGTTTAGCGCCCTGGCAATATCGCTGACTAACAAGATGGGATGATCCTGGTGTACTACCATATACAATATGGAATGGATCGCGTACTCGGTCGAGATGGAAATGTGCATGGTGTTTCCGTTCGGATAATTTGGACAATAATTGTCTTAATATACAAAAAAAAACTTGCAATGTCAAGCTAAACCACCACTTTTACCCTTAGTGTTATCCAAAATATTTAAAGACCTCCCACATTGTGTACATTTACCATTTTCAATATTTCGAATCGTGGTACAATACCCCTGGCGCTCTATCGCCACATTCCCACAATCCGGGCACACCGTATCGGATGCACCGCTGATATGAATATTTCCCACGTACACAAAATTCAGATGTTTCCGGGCAATCGCATAAGCCTTTTCCAAAAAACTGGTGGTGGTGGGAGGGGCGTTGTACTTATAGTGCGGAAAATACCGGGAAATATGCAACGGAATATCCGGATCGATTGACGCTATCCACCCCGACAATCGGTCGATCTTTTCCTCGGTATCGTTATGACCGGTGACCACTAAATGCGTGATCTCCACATGGCAGCCTTCCTGATATGCAATCCGGATCGTACGCTGCACGTCTTCCAAATTCCCCCCACATATCTTCCGGTAAAATTCCGGTTCCAGGGATTTCAAATCCACATTCATCGCATCGATTAACGGAAGAATATCCCTGAGTGGCTGCTCGTTGATATAGCCGTTGGTAACCACCGTAGTAATCAATCCCCTGTCGTGAACCGCTCTGGCGGAATCCCGCAGGAATTCATACCACATCAACGGTTCGCTGTAGGTGTATGACACCCCGATCGACCCATCCCTGTCGGCAATTCCTGCCAAATGATCCACCGTAATCTCCTGTGTGGGCACCGTATCCTGTGAAATCTGCCAATTCTGGCAGAAATCGCAGTTTAGGTTACACGCGTTGGGACCCAAGGAGATGATATTAGACCCGGGGAATACATGATACAACGGCTTCTTTTCGATCGGATCGATGCCGACCGATGCCGCCTGACCATAGTTAGTGGCAACCAACACCCCGTCAATAACTTCCCGCCCTTTGCAGAATCCCACCTGCCCTTCCCCTAACTTACACAGTCGCGGGCAGATTTCGCACACGATCTTATCGCCTTCCCGGCGAAAGTATGGTACTTCGACTACGTGCATAAAATAAAAATGATTTCGTGAAATTTTTTCCTTGACAATGGCGGTTCCACTTCTTATATTGGAAACGTGGTTGATCCGCATGCTTATGCGGGACCCCTTTCGTCCCCTTTTGGATGGAAGGGGTTTTTTATGTCATATGCCGGAAGGCATTGGTCACCGGTTGTTTCCCCGCCCGCCATGCCGGGAAAAAGCTCGCCACCACCGCCATCAAAATCCCCAGCACAAACACTGACAAGCAACTGGCAATATTCAAGTCGGAATAGAACATATCCTTGATCGGATACCCGATATCTGCATCCCCGTACATAGCGGTCAAATCCATCCCATGTACTTGGAGATACGCATTTGCCGCCCCACCCAACATTACCGCAATCGCTCCTCCCACAATCCCCAACATCATCCCTTCGAAGATAAACATCCAACGAATCTTCGCCCCCATCATCCCCAACGCCCGCATCGTCCCGATTTCCGGAACCCGTTCAAAAGTCGCCATCAATATAGTATTGGCAATCCCCACCGCCGTCAGGAACACTAAAAGCGCCATCATCACCCCGAAGCCACTCTTTTTCATCTTATGCAGCTCCAAAAAATCCTTCGAAAGTTCCTTCCAACTGAGCACTTTCAACAATCGACCGGTTGCCGACAGCCATCCGGAAATATCCGTCATCGCCACTTCCTGAGATTTCCCCTGCCGCAGCCGCACCAGAATTTCCGTCACTTGGTCGGGCATATTCAACATTTCCTGAACCTGCTCCAACGACACATAAGCCGACATCCGATCCACCTGCGGATTGCCGGTACGAATCAACCCAACCACCGTAAAATCCAACGCATCCCGCATCCCTTCCACCGTGCGCGTATCCAACGTCAGTACCGATCCCACCTCTAACCCCATCGTTTCAGCAAGGTTGCTTCCTAACATTATCGTACCTGAAGCGTTTTCAAGAAACTTCCCGGCAACCAATGCATCCTTAAGCATTATCCCCTGTTCCGCCGACTCTGGATCGATTCCCACCCCAATCACCGGATGGTAATCGAACCCATTGCTGATCCCGGCTTCGAAAACCACCTGTCCTAAAGCCGCTTCCACCCAGGACTTCCCGTTCAAATGATCGATGATCGCCTGCGATTCCCCGATGGCGTATTCCAAATCAAGCAATTCCCCTACCTGGTATTCCGGCGGAAACAGCTTCATATGCCCCAAGGAATAGTCAATCAAGTTCCGCTCCGACTGCAGTTGCAGCCCGTCCATCATCCCCTGCCCGATCAAAATCAACGACAATCCCAAAACGATCGCCACCAAGGTTATCGCAGTGCGGCGCTTATTTCGTAGGATATTCCTAAATGCTATTGTCCAGAGAAATCCCATTATTACGCCTCGTGCCGTCAGGTGTCAACGAATCTCGATTCCCCACCTGACGGATAAGTAGATTAGTCAGTCCCGAATAGTCGGGATGCGATCCTAACAAACAACTAAAAATCTGTGTTGCAATATGACCACTATTCATTCTTGTCCGCCTACTGGCAGAATTGTGCTATAACGGGCGATCTTCGGTGATCCTGCCGTCCCGGAGCGTAATCAACCGCCGCGAAAAATCCAACACACGCGGATCGTGGGTGGAAAACACAAAAGTAACACCCCGACGCCGGTTCATATCCTCCATCAGACGCATGATATCTTTCGCGGTTTCGGTATCCAAATTAGCGGTGGGCTCATCCGCCAGCACCAACCTTGGCTCCTTGACCAATGCCCGGGCAATCGCCACCCGTTGCTGCTGCCCTCCGGACATTTCATACGGGCGGCGGTGCACCATATCCTTAAGCCCTACCTCTTCCAACAGCGCTTCGGAACGTTCCAAGCGCTCTTCCTTGGAATGTATTCCCGCCACCAGTACCGCGAATTCCACATTCTCTAACGCGCTCAACACCGGTACTAAATTAAAGCTCTGAAAAATAAAGCCAATCCGGTCGCGGCGGATGATGGACAATTGCCGTTCGTTCAAGCCGGAGAGTGAGACACCCTCGATAAAAATTTCTCCACTGGTAGGGACATCGATCGCACCCACCAAGTTCAACAACGTAGTCTTCCCCGACCCCGACGGACCTTCGATAGCTACGAATTCCCCATGTTCGATGGTCAAATCCACTTCCCGAAGCGCCGGCACCGTCACTTTTCCCGACTGGTACGATTTCGACAATCCCTTCGCTTCCACCAAAACTTTTCCATTCCCTTGTGAATTATTACTCATAATACCGCCGAAGAAACCGTCTTTTACCCATTTACTCTATTCAACCTACGTCAATCGATAATGATTGTGTAGCTCGTCTTCCGGATGAATCTCCACACGATTAGCAATCAAATCGCGATCCTTACTGGACAGCACCTGCACCACATCAGATAATATATTTGGATGATAGCGGTGGGAACTGTGCACGGACACCTGAGATCCCCCTCGATCCTTCAAATCTTTAGTGGCATCGCTTTTTGCATAATTCGCAGCATCGATCAACACCACATTAGAATCAATATTATCGTAATCATCTGCCCCATGCCGTCCCAACCGATGCCCACCGAATCGTTTTTTACTGGACGCCTTCAACGCACGATCATGCTTCGAATAATATACATGCACCCGTCGTGAAAACCGTCCGATATATTTCCCTTTGCCGTCCCATTCGATATCATTTGACGCCAAATCAGGTGCCATCATTATCGTCTCGTTGAACATCATCCGCCCCCGGGGCGAACCCACAGTATCCGACAGGTATTCCATCCCTTTGCGCAGCAAATAATTCCCCATGGAATGGGCGATACAATAGGTGGTAGCAAAGCATTTCTGTTCATTTTCCTTCAGAAATTTGTTAATGGCAATCAAAAACCTGGTAAATGCCCCTACCGAGTCACGCACCTCTTCCCTGTCGAGCAGATAATAAGGTAACTTACCTGACGATGGCCAGGAAAATCCCACCAAAATCGGAGCGTAACCCACCACTGGGATCAGCGCTTTCTCCAAATCAACGAGCTCATCGATACTGTCTTGGTAATCATTATTAAAACCGTGAATGTATACCCCCACTTTTGGAGTGGAGATTCCTTTCTCATCCCGTAAGCGATTCATTTCCTGCACAAGCGCAACTTTAAAACCCTTCTCTCCCTTTTTCAGAAAGCCATCATCACCCATCGATCCGTCTTTATGGTGATACAGATATTCAAACTTACGATTGAGCTGTTCTTCATCACCATATTTCCCACCCCGAATCCGTCGATTTGTCACCATAAACAACATGATAATCCCCTTTCTTGTTAACTTCTTATCTTCTTATTATTAAGTAGGTCGGGTTCTGAATGAAGCGTAGCGTAATGAAAAACCCGACAAACAATCATCTTCCTATTTTCTGTGCTTTCAACTGCCCTCACACGTCGTAAAAAGTGACGTTATCTTCAGCTTCTTATTCGCCTGCATTCTTTGATGGTATCCACGTCTAATCTTGCAACCACTCCTTCAGCCATTCCATTAACCACACGAACTACGTCAGCGTCCTTGAACAGTGAATGTAAATGTTCCGGTATTGATTCAGGCAAATCTATATCGTCATCAGTTATGTATTCCAGGTCATCGGGATGTTCTTCTAAATGTTCCCCCAGTTGAGGCCAACGCATGTCGAGAATCGTCCATAGTGCCAATTGTTCGGATAATATTTCAATTCCGGATAAGGAAACTAAAGCCTGTCGAATGCCATAAGAATTTACCATCCGTTTCATGGAACGGGGATTTCTATCCAATAGTGGCGCATAACGCCTAAGTATATGTTCTGTTCTTTCAACGATATCCGGTCGTGCCAATTGCGCAACTTTTTCCTGTCGCAAGGCATGTTTCATTACGGGATTGGATTCTATTTCGATCCTATCATCCATTGCTGAACCACTCATCAATGCACTCATTTCTTCTCGAGCTTTTATGGATGCATCTTCCATTTCCTTTTCTCGTTGTTCTGGTTCTACAAGAAGCAACACATTCCAATATTCCTTAGTAATATCCTCAGAAATACTGGGCACGGATACTGACAATTGAAACGTCTTTTCCAATAACAAAGTACCGATAGGTTTCCCTGGTTCAATAATGGCAAGACTGAATTGATGATAAAAAGTTTCATAAGCAGTCCGTACCCAACGCCGATCCGCAGCCACCACATAATATACCCCGGCATTCCCGAATACGGTCTGAATTCCCTCCAATAGCGCTACCACATACTTTGTATCACACCGATCCAAATCATCTATAAATACCACCACTGGTAGTTTAATCCATTTTAATAGCCTTCTAAAATGCTTACCCAATCTGCTCATTGGATCGCCCTGTTGTTGTTGGTAGCTTTTGGCCGCCTGCGCCGATCCAAGAAAAAAGCCCTTAAAAATCCCCAAAAGAATCGCCCATAGTGTTGTTATTAATGCAATAATAGCGCTAAAGTCCTTGGCAGTCTCTGCTATCGTTTTAACGCCACGATTACCAGTCGCTGACTCGTTGCTTTGTATTAGTTCTTGCGTAATATCTTGAGTACCATGTGACATAATAACTTGTTGGTAAAACCAATAACTACCGAACAATATTCCGATCACCAACAATACTGGAACGAACTTATGACGAATTCGCCACCAGTTCTCACGAGCCCATACGAAAATAGCTCGCCACCTAACTTCATAGAGCCATTTCCCATAAATCGATGGCGCATTGTTCTTCGCTTTCTTTACTCTTTTATAAGAATTTTTTCCTGAAAGATTCGAGTCTTTGGTCTGTAACCATCGCATTTCCCACAACTGCTCTTTCGCACAACGATAGACTCGATCCATCAACGACCACCACGGTGGATCCAGCCGTTGATGTTCCCACGCGTTGAAATCCACTACGATCCACGGTTCTTTGTTGACATCCTGGTATAACTTCCGGTCGCTGGGATTATTTTCTAAATGCTTCTCAACATCCCGGCACATATACTTTCGTAGGAAATTCAGGATAGTGCTTTTACCGGACCCCCAGGAACCATGCAAGTTGATCCGAAACGGTCCTAGTTTACTCTTTTTTGCACCCGGAGGCTGGTCTTCTTGTCTAATTGCCCGAATTCTTAGTGCGATGTGTTCCGCTAATTTAGTTCTGCCTAATTGATCCTCTTCCGCTGGTCGATCCACATGCAACTTCACCACATCCGGTCTTGTTATATCGTAATCTGGTTGTTTTGGTGGTGTATCAATACTCTCAACTTCAGGTTGGGGGATTTGTTCATCTATCCCTTTCTTATCTGGCTCAGCTTCTATTGTTTCACCAGCTAAATCCCGCGCCCAATTCGTTATTCTATTAACAACCTTTACTTCTAGATCTTCTGCAGTAGAAAAATATTCGCATTCGAAATTCTCCTTCAAGTAACGTCGAAACGACTCTAATCTTTCAACTTCCTTTAAAGGACTATATTCTGCATCCGATGTAGAATCTGCTTTTCTTATATGTGCGTATTTTTCTCCGGTCAGTGAAAGAAATCGCTGTTCATCCAATAAAAAAGCAAAAATATTCTTCTTCGCTTCCTGTGCAGCTTCTACTTCCAACCATGTTATGTTATATCTACCATCACCTCCTTCATCTAGTCTTGGAACCCATCCATAATCTGTGCCTACCATCACCACTAACGCATCACAATTCCTTGCTAAAATCAATCTTTTTTTTACATCATGTTCTGGTGAACTTTTTAAAATCAAAGGGTACCCTTCATCGGTCATTCCTGACAATGTAAAAAAGATTTTCTCCACTGAATCTTTTAAATCATCAGCCACCGACCCAAGATACACCTTCAGGACATGTTTGGGTTCTTCTGCCATATTATTCACCCCTCATCATGTTATATTCTCCCCGATCTTCCGGGCTGCCAACCGAATGACAGCCCGCTTTTTACAAACTGTAATTAGTTCCCTGCTTCCACCACCGCATTATTCAAATCCCGCATCATATCATCCAAATTGGGAATCCCGTGCGTCATCGCTCCCTGCTCTATGGTTTCCCAGTTCGCCACATGGCATCCGATGCAGTGCAACCCGTAATTCAAAAACACCGGGATGATTTGCGGAAAATTCTTCACCGCTTCCTCGATCGTCATATCTTTGCGTATTTTTTCTTCGGACATGTTAAACTCCTGTAAAATAAACTATAAAATAAAATCTACGTAGGCTATCTTTTAAATATACAAAATGTATCCGAAAAATCCAAGAAAAAAGTTCCAAATCGGTGTCTAAATAACCGAATTTCCACTACTCCAGTAAAATTATACCTATACAATATCTTGGGGTATGTAGTATAGCTATACACGACATCTTGTGATTTTTCTTCGATTTTCTTGTTGACATTTTCTTATAAAATGTTATATTGTCAAGCGGGCCTTTTTAGCCAATTTCCCCCCAATCAGAAATCCCTGAAAACTCGATTCTTAACAGCTATGACGCAGGAAAAAACCTTACCTCTGAATTTCTGGATTGATTTCGCAGACCCCGATGCAGCCGTTCAGAGTGATTTAGAACGACATTTATCGGCGATTCCTACCACCCCACCGGATGAATTGGCAGATCCTGCTGTCAGTGACAATGCGCGGAGGGTTCTGGAACGCCGCTATCTATTGAAAGATGCCGACGGAAATCTTAAGGAAACCCCCAAGGAGCTTTTCTGGAGAGTGGCGCGTGCCATTGCCGCAGTCGACAGGAAATATTCCCAATCAGCAAGCGTAATTACCACTGCCCGCACATTTTACAACCTGATGACATCGCGAGCCTTCCTGCCCAATTCACCTACCTTGATGAATGCCGGGCGGGACCTGGGGCAGCTCTCCGCCTGTTTCGTGCTGCCCATTGAGGATTCCATGGAGGGGATTTTCGAAACCGTCAAGAACACCGCATTGATCCATAAAAGCGGCGGCGGAACCGGATTTTCCTTTTCCCGGTTACGTCCTAAAAACAGCACCGTGAAATCCACCGCCGGTACCGCATCTGGACCGGTGTCATTCATGAGGGTATTCAATTCCGCCACCGAAACGGTGAAACAGGGCGGCACCCGGCGCGGCGCCAACATGGGAATCCTGAGGGTCGATCATCCGGACATTTTCGAATTCATCTCATGCAAAATCGCCGATGACAGCCTGAATAATTTCAACATCTCGGTGGCGCTTACCGACCGCTTCATGGAAGCGCTGAATAAAGAGCAAACCTACGAATTGATCAGCCCCACCAACGGTGAAGTAGTCGATCGCTTCGATGCCCGCAAAGTCTTCGATCAGATCGTACAGAATGCGTGGAAAAATGGCGATCCGGGCGTGATTTTTCTGGATGAAATCAACCGCAAGAACTCCACATCCATGGTGGGGGATATCGAATCCACCAACCCCTGTGGAGAGCAGCCGCTCCTACCCTACGAATCCTGCAACTTAGGTTCGATAAACCTGGCGGTGATGATCGAAGATGGATTGATCGATTGGGAACGCCTGGGCGAAGTGGTACGTGTCGCGGTGCATTTCCTGGACAATGTAATCGACTGCAACAAGTATCCCCTGCCCCAAATCAAAGAGTTGACCCTTGCCAACCGTAAAATCGGGCTTGGGGTGATGGGTTGGGCGGACATGTTGTACCAGTTGCAGATCCCTTATGATTCCGAGGACGCATGCGCCTTAGCCGAGCAGGTAATGGAATTTATCCATCGCAAAGGTTGGGAAAAATCATTGGAATTAGGTGAGCAACGCACTCCCTTCAAAAATTGGCGAAATTCAACCCTGGGGAAACCCTGCCGCAACGCCACCGTGACTACCATCGCACCCACCGGAACCATTTCCATGATTTCCGATACTTCCGGTGGCTTCGTACCCAACTTTTCCTTAGTGTACGTTAAAAAAGTCATGGATGGGGATGAGCTTCTCTACGTCAACGATTATTTCCTGGAAACCGCGAAAAAGGAAAAATTCTATACTGATGAACTGATGCGCACTATCAGTAAGATCAATAGTATTAAAGGATTAGAAGACGTCCCCGATCGTATCAAGAAAGTGTTCGTAACCTCCCACCAGATTAGCCCGGAATGGCATGTCCGCATGCAGGCTGCCTTTCAGAAATACACCGATAACGCCGTATCTAAAACCATCAATTTCCCCAGAAACGCTACCCAGCAGGACATCCAAAAAGCATACCTGCTTGCCTACGAATTAAAATGTAAGGGGATCACCGTTTACCGCGACGGCAGCCGTGACGAACAGGTGTTGAATGTAGGTGTAAACGGCGCAAATGGGAAAGAAAAGGAGAAAAAACAAGCCAAATCCACCCAGGAATCATCCCAACCAGGAAAGCGCACTCCCAGGAAACGACCTCAAATTACTCGGGGAATCACCGACCGGGTACAAACCGGAGACGGCACCCTGTATGTCACCATCAACGAGGATGAATACGGTCTGTGCGAAATCTTTGCTTCTATCGGAAAATCCGGTGGAAGTGCCGCGGCACAATCGGAAGCCATCAGCCGCATGATTTCGCTGGCATTGCGTTCTGGAATCGAGGTAGATGAGATTATCAAACACCTGAAGGGGATTTCCGGTCCATCACCGGTGTGGGATAACGGTATTCTGATTCAATCCACCCCCGACGCTATTGGTAAAGTATTGGAGCGCTATCTGGAGGGTAAGAAACAGGAACAACGTGTCGGGCACGTTGATGAAGATGAGGAAGCAAATATCACGTCAAAAGCCCAACAAACATCTGAATCAGATAGCACACCACTGCTACTCTCGCCTTGCCCCGACTGCGGAGATCGATCTGTCATTTTCATGGATGGCTGCCAGGTTTGTAGAGAATGCGGCTACTCGCGCTGCGGTTAAACACTCTATCAACACAAAATCCCGACTTGGTAATTCTAGTCGGGATTTCTTTATTTATACTTTACAAATCAGTGTTGACTATCAAAAACCAATCACTTCCGATTTGGGAAGCTGCCAGGTAATATTGTCATCAGCAGTCTCAGATTTGTCCGAAAGTTCCAGTTTAGCGTTTAAAGGAACCCTGATGGTAAACGTGGTTCCCTGATTGGGACTACTGTCAACCAGTATTTCCGCACCGTATTTAGACAACAACTGCTGAGCGCTTGCCAGCCCAATCCCCGTCCCCACCGGTTCCGACCCACGCCGGTCAGTTAACACCGGTTTGGTGGTATAAAACGGCTGAAATATTCTTATATTATCTTCGGGTGCAATTCCGCAACCGGTATCGGTAACGTCGATAAGAATCCAATCCGAATCTAACCTCGTACTCACTTCAAGCTGCTTGATTTCACTATCCCACATCGCATCCAGTGCGTTTCGAAAAATGGCGGAAAAACTCTGCGAGAAATCCGAATACACCCCGACTACCATCAACGGTTCCGGTGCGAATTTGAAGGTTTTCTTGACGTTCCGTTTATACTCCAAATCCGCTTCTAAGAATTTCAACTCCTGCTCGAGTAATTTATTCAAATCGATTGGCTTGGCGCTGCGATCCTGATCCATCCGAGATTTGCTCATCAGGTTGGTAATGATGTCCGACATCTTTTCCACCCCCTTTAGAATCAGCACCAGTTCCCCCATGTCAGGGTGTTTCTTCTTCAGGATTTCCGCATAACCACGGATTGCTTGCAGCGGACTGTTTAGGTTATGAGCGATCCCGGATGTCAGCATCCCGATGGATGACAACTTAGACAGGTTGAGCAAATCCAACTCCATTCCCCGCTGTTTCTTATCCATACGGAAACGTTCGGTAACATCCCGAGCCACACCCAATACCGCAGGATCATTATCTCTCCGGAATAAAATTTCTTCCCGAATTTCATGAATCACTTTCCTGCCGTCCTTGCAGTGCAACTCCAAATAATACACCGGAATCCCGCCGAACTGACTCTGTCGTACTGATTCACGAATGGTCTTTGCCCGTTCGTTGATCACGCTGTGCTCTACCCAAATATCCTCAGCGATCTTGCAGTATTCCTGCACCTTATAGCCCAACAGTCGTTCCACCGACGGACTGACGAATTCATAAGTGCCGTCCAAGGACTGCAAATAAACCAACTCAGCAATATTCTCCGCAATCAGCCGATATTTTTCTTCCGAATCGCTGAGTTCCTGTGCAGCGCGTTCCATTTTCTGACGCATATTTTGAAAACGCTTGCCTAAAAGCATAAACTCGTTAATCACCGCAGAAATCAGATTGGCGTATAACTCCAAGATATTAAGCGAAGCCCCGGTCGGTCTGCATTCATCGAAGGGATCATCCACCGATAGTATCCCAATAATATTTCCGGACAGATCGTGTAGAGGAATAAACAAGCGATCGTCTGGATGCCAATCACCTTTAAATTCTTCCCGAGAGATTTCGGAAGGGATATAAGTGCCATTGGAGGTATCGAAATCAGCTTCGAAAGGGATAAAATAAGAACGCCCTATGCGGAATTCAGAGCGAAATTTCTCTAACCATAATTCTTCCGATACCGGATGGAAATTTTCACGGATGCGTTCGATCTCTTCAGTCCTGATGCCGGCTGCTCCTATTTCCACTAAGCACATCTCGCCCTGCTGCCGTTCATAAAATGCAATTAACGCTCGACGAAACAACCGTGCAGTTACGATGCTTTCGCAGACCATGTCCAGCTTTTCCGGCAGTGAAGGCGTCTTGTTTACCCGGTCAAACGCGTTTAAAAATTCCGACAGGATCCCTTGTGTATCCATTTCAGGCATGCAGATTCCTCATCACCCATTGCACGATATCGTTGAAATACACTACTCTAACGTAGTGATTTCCGCATTATGATATCGAAAATCATATATTATCATCCAATTCATTCAATAATATATCGGCAGAAGTACCTTAATTCTAAACATATTTACGCTCCGAAAATATGTAGAAAACCCTACCATCCGCATTCTGAATTGTCAAATTATAGCTGTCAAATATAAAAAAGGGCATCCTAAATGGATGTCCTTTTTAAATCGTGCTGTCAGGTGTCTACGAATTACGATTCAAGAATCTCGATTCATTGAATCTCGATTCCTCACCTGACAATTCCCCTTTTGGCGGACTTGTCCGCCTATGGTGGATCGCGCACCGGCGGACCTGTACATTTAATGGCTAATGGCGATCCCTCCCATTTCGTCATTGCGAATCCCGACTGGTCGGGATGTGGCAATCTCGCGTAGGGGCCGATTTATCGTGCCCATTACTAACAATGAAACAATCCAACAATTTGACAATTTAACAATGAAACAATTCAACAATTTAGCAATTCAACAATCGAACAATCGAACAATGAGACAATATCAATAATTATATCGAACTTACTTTCCTATTGACTTTAACCAGCTTTCTTGCTATATTGCTAACGCGGTCATTTAGTTTTAGCCTCGTTCAATGAACATTTCGCGGGGGTCAGTTCATGCGGGTCTCACAATCCTTCCAATTAATTCCGGTTAATTTCGCTGGATCTCTATCCAACCTACAAATTCCCGACTTACCCTACGAACAACCTTCAACCATAATCCGTCGTTTCTGTGTTGTTTACATAGATATCTCTGTTTGCCACTTATTGATCATACATACACGGGGGTGGAGGTCATGATGAAGATTTTTTTAATTGCGGTTTTTGCTCTGATGCTGGTAATGGTGTGTTATGGGCAGCTCTACGAACCGGAACACCTGTGGCATAAGTGTGGGGAGGAACCGGGAGATTGGTTTGGGTATGACATCGCGGTGATTGGTGATGTTAACGGGGATGAGTGTGAGGATTTCATGGTGTATCAAGCCTCACTAAATAGTCAGGCTATGCTATTTTATGGTGGTGATCCTCCTGATACGACTGTTGATATCGTATTCAACAACCCGTATCCATATGGCTATTTTGGGAGAAATGTAGCAAATATTGGTGATGTAAACGGCGACAATTATGATGATATAGCTATTTTGGGACGGTATATGCAAGACGACATTACAAAAGTTTTTATTTATTATGGAGGTGTTATGCTTGATACGATCCCGGATGTGGTTTTAAGTGAAATGAGTTTTTTTGACGGTTACGGTGAAAATATTGAAGGTGTTGGTGATGTAAATGGAGATGGATATGATGATGTAGCAGTTCAAGCATCCATTTATCATCAATATGGCAAAGTTTGGATTTATTTAGGCAGTAACCCAATGGATAACATTGCAGATTGGGAATATGAGGGCTCGAGTCAGAATGGAAATTTTGGTCGCAGCATTGCAGGGAATGGTGATTTAAATGGGGACAATTTTGATGATATTGCCATCTACGAATGGACAGGATATCCAATTCAGGCTGAAACTCACTATTACATTTTTTTCGGTAACACTGAATTCGATACTATCCCTGATATTGTGATATATGGAGAAGATTATTACCCAGAAATTGATATTGCTAACTCATCAGCGCTTATTCGTAACCTAAATGGGGATAACTATTCTGATTTGGTGATTTCCGCTGGCAGAACTACCAATACTGTGGTATTTTGTGGTAGTGATTCCATGGATACTGAAATTGACTTGATCTTAGAGGGATTTGATCCTGTTCCACAGAATTATGCTCTATATGTATCATTAGCAGGTGATGTAAACGGTGATGGATTCGGCGATATTATTACTTCCCAACCGGGGGGTGATACCTATGGAAGCCTGGTTTTAGTGTTCTTAGGATCACCCTGGATGGACGGAGAGCCGGATATGCGGTGGATGTGCTGGGGAACGTCCTGGGAAGGATGCGGAACTACTCTTACTGAAGGTGGAGATATCAACGGGGACGGTGTAGATGATATTATTTGGGGTGCGTATGATGACTTTCATACGGAAGGCTGTGTGGATATTTGGCTGGGTGATACTTCATTTATAGTGAATGTCCCCGAAGAGAATCAATCATATTTGCCAGTTTCATTCAACTTATTGTCACCCTATCCCAATCCCTTCAACAGTCAACTGACAATTCCGTTGGAATTCTTTCCTAGTATGACAGGGGATTTTAGTTTGAAGATATATAACATATTAGGTGAAGAAGTAGCGGATCTGACCACAAAGGCTCTTAAGGTTATTTCCAGTGGTACATCAGGAAAAATAAAAATCTCCTGGGATGCTCACGATGTAAATGGTGTTAAATTAAGTAGTGGGCTTTATTTTGTTGAATTACGATCAAAATCATTAAGTCAGGTGGAAAAAGTAGTCTTACTCAGATAGAATTTTCTTTTACTGGACACTTGTAACCAATGAAAGCAGAATTAGGGAGGATCAATCATGAAAACAGCTAACCAACACAACATAAAGTTATTGTCATTAATTATTCCCTGCCTATTTCTTTTCATGATTTTTGGAACGCCAATGCTTCGGGGTGAAGTATTTCATCGAATTGCGGTCTATGACGCCCAATGGTTTTACAAGAGATACGTGGACAATGGTAAAAATTTTGGTTTTTATAATAATTCCCGCTGCACTACTAATGTGAATTTTGTTCCATCATCCGGTGACACATTTTACACCGACTATCTTGACACCATGGGAATTACCCATTGTTTCACTGGTGCTATACATTGTACTACTGGTCATGCCCACAGTTTTTTGGAAGCTGGTGAGCATATTTACGGTGACATCTTGGTGAAAAATGGAAATAACGACCGTGTTCTCAGGTATGGCTTTGGGCATAATTTCAAATGTGGAGTTGGAGATGATGATTTTGATGAATTTACCTGGGTAAATGATCCTAATGCTGGCGAGATTGGAGATGATTTGGCTTTTGAACCACCTCCCAGTGTAATCATCAGTGAACGAGATAGCTCTGATGCCGGTTTCATTATCGACACCACATTTAGCTGGAAGGATTTCAATTCCAGAACCGGTGAACGGAACTTTCATGTGCAAATGTGCATGCGGATAGATACCACCGGTTGCGGATCTTCTGATCCTCTGGTGTTCCGGGTAATCCGTAGTGCCGGTTCAAGTGACATGGAAATTGAAGATAGTTGTTATTATTCCCCTTACGGATATCCCTGGTATAATAGCGATCCCCCACAAGACAGTGAAGGTCTCCCGGACACTTTCGATATTCATGCCAGTCTTTTCGACACGGTGGGACTTGAGTATGATACCATAGACTTTGAGGAAGAATTCACCCCTCCTGGAAATGGATTACATTTTGAGGTGTACTGGGCCGATTCGGTGGATGTGTACCTGGATTGGATCCGGTATTTCGATCAGGAATTCCATGACATGGCTATTGCAGCGGACTCTGACACCGTTCAGTTGATTAAATCGGATGCGGTATTTTATTATAATGAGAATTACATGCTCTGTCAGCAAGGATGGGAACCGTTTCGAAGACAATGGGAAGCAGTACGGATAGTTGATAGTTTGTGTAAAGACGCCAGTTCTAATTCAATAAGATACATTACCGACATGCCTCCACGTAATTACGATGAATTGAGTACGTATTTAAGTACAGTTG
>CBDVBD010000055.1:0-19139 GCA_965372135.1 uncultured bacterium
CGACCCCGGGTATAAACTATCATATTCCCCCCTGGGATAAACTTATCCGCCCCCGCAACCGCCGCATCCAGATACCCCCCGGAATTGTTGCGCCTATCCAATATTAACCTATCCATCCCGCAATCATCCAATGAATCCAACGCCTCCTCCAGTTCGTCACTGGTAGTGGCAGTGAAACGGTTGATCTGGACGTACCCGCAGTGGTCATCCAACATAAACGCCGCTTCCACCGAATGGATCGGTATCTCGTCCCGTTCGATATCGAAATACAACGGGTCAGTTTCCCCTTCCCGTTGAATAGTCACGTTGACATGAGTCCCCTTGGGACCGCGCAGCTTGCTGATCACTTCATCGGTAGCCAAATCCCACGCAGATTCCCCGTCGATCTCCACAATTCGGTCACCGGCTCGAATCCCCAACCGGTGCGACGGCGTCCCTGGAATGGGCGAAACCACCGTAATCCACTTGTTCTGCAGCACAAATGATATCCCGATCCCTTCGAATTTCCCCTGGAATTGTTCGGTAATGGTTTCCTGAGCTTCCGCGGTGATATACTGCGAATGCGGATCCAACGTCTTCAACATCCCTTCGATCGCACCGTCGATTAACTCGCTCAAATCCGGTTCTTCGAAATAGATATCACGGATGCTGTGTAGGATATAGTTGAATTTCTGCAGTTGGGCTTTGACGCTCTGCCCCGATGCGAACAAATCATCCCCGCGCAGCACCAGGAACACCACCAACAATCCCACACTGAATACTATGGCAATACTTGCAGCTCGTCTCACTGTAACTCCTTTATAAATAATCTATAAACAAAGTTCTTTTCCGTCATTGCGAATCCCGCCCTAGCGGGATGTGGCAATCTTCTTCTTGTGCTGACAGGTGTTTTACACCTGGAAGTCCGCCCACCGGCGGATCATCCCCCACCTGCCCCTTCACACCGTACTTTCCTTCTGTCATCCCCTTAAGGGGATCCAGTTCTGATCCCCCCTTCTATTGAAGGGGGGAATAAAGGGGGGTTGTAAGTAGGTCGGGTTCTGAATGAAGCGCAACGAATGTCGAAGATCCGCCCGCTGGCGGAAAAAACCCGACACTAAACTCGCCAACTTGTCAACTTGTTAACTTGAAAACATACTAACCTTGTCCGCCTCCGGCGGATTGTCAACTTTCTAACTTGATCCCTTGATCCCTTTCACACTTGATCACTTTAGGAGAACCACTTTCCGCACCTGCGTAAATTCCCCCGCCCTCTTTCTTAGTCATCCTAAACCTTGCCCCGGGCACTGACCCGGGGGCAGTGAAGGATCTCGCCTATCTCAACAAGACAACTTTGCGCGTCTGTTGGTAATCTCCTGCCTTCATCCTAATAAAATACACCCCAGACGGCAGATCCCCTGCATCCCAATTCACCGAATACCGTCCCGGACTGGCATGATGATCCGCCACCGTCCCCACCCGTTCCCCCAACACATTATACACGCTGACATTCACCTTCCCATTCCCCCCCACATCATAATTTATCCTCACCACCGCATTAAACGGATTCGGATAAGGTGAATACAAATTAAACTTTTCGGGAAGAATTTCGTTTTGGTTTCCCTGGGGAACACTAGTTTCCTCCGCCGCAATTCTTACCAGGTATAGATCGTCTTCTCCCGTTATACCAGCAATAATATACCCCCCATCATGAGTTTGACGCACTGAGCTGGCTTTTTCTCTGCCTGGACCTCCATATGTGTTAGTCCACCCTATCTCTCCAAGACTATCTGTTTTAACTACATAGAAATCATAATTCCCTACACCAAAAGACTGAGTATGCCCAGCTACAATATAGCCGCCATCTTCTGTGACCTGCATGGAAAATGCTTCATCATTCAAACTCCCGCCATAGGTTCGAGTCCATAACGTATCACCATCACTATTAGTTTTTACCAAGTAGAAATCAGCCCCTCCGGCCCCATAACTGCTGGTTCTTCCACATATCACATAACCTCTGCCAGCAGTCTTGCGAACACAATAGGCAATGTCCCTACCTACTCCTCCGAAAGCACGAGTCCAGAGAGTATCACCGATACTATCCGTTCTTACAACGAAAAAATCATAGCCCCCCGCACCAAAAGAAGCGGTTCGCCCTGCTAAAATATAGCCACCATCTATGTTTTCTTGCACGGAAAATGCATCATCAAAGTTACTCCCCCCATAGGTATGACTCCATTCACCGAAACCCTGACTATCCCTCTTAGATAACAGAAAATCGCTATAGATAGAGGTTGGTTCTGTTTTTCCTGCACAAATATACCCGCCATCCGACGTTTGTTGTCCACAAAAAGACATTTGTCCTGGACCCGGGCTCCTCTGCCACTGGCACCCCCCAGATGAATTCGTTTTTACCATGAAAGTATAAAAGAGAGTCTCATAAGGATTAATACCGACAGATCTCGTTCCAATTACTATAAAGCCGCTATCTGTAGTCTGCTGTACAGAGTATGCACCGTGTAGAACGCGATATGCTGCTGCACCATGAGAATAACGATGTCCCCAAAGATATTCCCCCATACTATCAACCTTCATAAGAAAAAAATCTATATCACTTGACGAACTGGTGGAGAAGCTATCTCCCGCTACCACAAATCCTCCATCCAACGTTTGCCATACTGAAAAATCCTGTATATTAAAAGCCCCTTCATCTGCCCGAATCTCATATGTTCGGGTCCACAAGGTATCCGGTGCCTGTCCATACCCCACACCTACCAACACTATGACAAAAAACAACGCCACTAAGGAAAACTTTCCCGCATCCATAACACCCTCCTGCACTTGTTAACACCCAATATTTCAGTAAGTTCGGATAGGGTCTAAAACTTTCTTACTTCACAACTTTCTAACTTTTCAACTTGATCCCTTGATCCCCTTCACACTTGCTAACTTTCCACCATCTCATACACCTGCTCCAACACCTGCCGGTAATCATCGGTAACTGTCCGACCCCGGCGTGTCATCATTTCCTGGATCGCATGTACCGATTTTTCAAAGTCTTGCCGGAAAGCATCTTTCCCAATTCCCCACTGAAATGACGGCACAAACCATTCAGGAAGCCCAGCCCCATAAATAAAGCTGCCCACCCCAACCACCGTACCGGTATTTAACATGGTTCCGATGGCGGTAGTGCTGTGATCTCCGATCATCGATCCCACAAACTGCCTGCCCGTATCTACAACCTGATCAGCAACTTGCACCTTCACATTAGCATAATTGTTCTTCAAATTGCTGGTGGTTGTCCCGGCACCCAAATTGCACCACGAACCCACCACCGAATTTCCCATAAACCCGCTGTGCTGCTTGTTGGAGAAGGCATGGATGATGCTGCCGCTGATCTCACCGCCTACTTTGCTCATCCGCCCGATTGAGGTGTTTTCTCGGATCCAGGAATGCGGCTTGATAATCGCATTATCACCAATATATACAGGACCTTGAATTACAACATGCGATCCGATTTCCACATCCCTGCCGATGGTAATCGGACCGGTGGAGGCGTCGAGAACCGTGTATGGACCTACGTTTGCACCGATTCCACATCGGATATTCTCGCGTCCTTTGATTGTGGCGGTGGGATGCACATCTCCAAAGAAATCAACCGCTTGCCCGTTATCAAAATCCCGTTCCCAAATCCCGGATTCCTGCACTTCCATCAGGCCCCAAGGGTACGTAAGTACCGATGAATCAGGCACCTCCCCCACTTTATTTAACTCGGAAAGTACCGCCGCTGTTCCCCCCTGCCGGTACAACTCCGAAATGCTGCCTGCATCGAAGGCGGCAATGGCTGGAAACCCGCTGTGGTAAAGGGCTTGACCCGGTTCCAAAGTTTCAGACAACAGCGATAAATCCACCAAGCGAGAATTAACGAGTAATCCGTTGTTATTCGGTGACTTATTGACAACAATATCGGGAAACTCCTGGGCGATATGTGCCGCCAAATAGTCTCGAACCCACACCGTTATCTCTCTGTCGGGAAATAACTTACAAAGCCTTCCCAGCAGAGTATCAGCCCCGAAAAGCAGATCCCAGGCGGGGCGGGTGAGAGTGAAGGGAGACAGGTCGGTCACCGGTTCATCTTCAAAAATTACAATATGATCAATTTTGTCCATCATTGTTTTCATTGGAAATACCTATGTAAAAGAGAGCGAAAAAACGAAAATATTTGGTAAAAAATTTAGGGGAAATGAAAAGAAAACGAAAAGAAAAGGTAAAAAGAGCCGAAAGTAATGCGAAACGCATTACACGTAATTGAATTACGGAATTACAAACTAATATCTGATTTGTGTTATATTATCTACTGGTAAATATTTGGTTTTTTAAATGCGGAGAAATTTCCTCACGCAGAGAACGTTGAGAGCAAAATCTGATCATTAAATCAACAGATTGTCTGCAAAATTGTCTCATTGTTCTATTGTTTCATTGTTTACTGCCTTCTGAGTTTCGTCCAGATAGGAAATCAAAGAATTATGTAATTCCTGATATGGACTATCTGGTTGATTTTTTATAAACGGTTCAATCAGCCGAATGCCTTCTTTGAATTCATTAATAGCTTCAGGTAAGCGATCAAGATCACGAAGAAGCAGACCCCTAATCATAATATTTTTTGCCAACTGTGGTTGGAATCGCTTCGCATTAATAAAAGTAAGCTGACGGTATAATTCTATGGATTCTATTACATCCTCTAAAGCATTTGGATTTTCACGATAGGTAGCAAGGTTGCTGAGACTCTTTGCCAAATTGGGATAATAACGAGCGGGATTTTGAACAACGAGCGCCCGAAAATATTCTACCGCTTCTCGAATCGCTTTTGTCGCTCCTTTATCGTCCCCAACAGCTGCCAACCGAATTGATAGATTGATTAAGCTTGATGCCAACATGGGAGTATATTTTGAAGGTTCTTGATTTACAAGTTCTCTTAGAATCTCAACTGCGTCATTGCTAACTTCTAACGAATAATCGTTTTCACCTAAGTGACTAAGAGGTGTTGACAAATTGTGCAGGGTCATTGCAAAATCAAAACTGTATCGCTCTTTACTTAAATCATAAAGGTATCGGCCAATACCAACTGCTTCTCTTATAGCAATCAAAGCTCCAATAAAATCTTTAGTGTTAAATAACTGTGTTGATAGATTATTTAAGCATTTTGCCAATTCTGGCTGGTACTTTTCTCGATCTTGCATAACGAGAATCCTATATTTATCCACTGCTTTTCTATTCACCATTAATGCTTCATCATTATTTCCATCTGCGACAAGATAAACAGACAAATTATTGTAAAATACTGCCTTATCTTCTTCCGTATGTGCGTTTTTTGACAAAGTCCGCCATACTGATATTCCTGTTTTTATGATACATATAGGTGGATCAAGACTAAGTTGTTCACCGAGTATAACACATCGATCTAGTTGGTCAAGAATAGCTTTTTCTAAACAGTCGCTGATTTTAAAATAGTCAATCTGTAGAACAAATTCGGCATCGTAGCAAAGGCGGGAAATCCGTTCAAAGCTTTCAATAACATTACTTTCAAGAGCTGTCCAGATCAATTCCGGAGCGATTTCGGGTCTTCGAGAGAGTACTTTTACAGTAAAGGCGGCAGCCACAATATCCGGTTTGGGGGCGGGAATGGCTCTATCTTTGTAGATTCCAGAAGTTTTCAGTTCGGATTCGATATTGATGTTTTCGGGGATTTGGAGGTGAAGTTCCGGTTTCTTAATAAGTTCTTCGATACGGGAAATCGGAAGTTCATCGGCAATGGCTGCCATGGCAAGGAGCCGGGCGAAAAGGCAATGATCTTTACAACCAATATCTGCAGCTAAGCGCGTGAGACGGGCTAATTCCCTGTCGGCAAGAGCTTCTACAATTTCACGTCCGGTGTATTTAACTACTTCCTCTCTCGGGTTCTGAGCGCTATACAGTGCTGTGGCTATTACAAATAAAGGTTTATCGTTTTCGGATGCAACTTGTAACCATTCGGAAATTTGATCTTCAGAAAGCGGTGGCGGACTGGTATTATAGTAATCAGCTGCTTTTTCCAATGCCGAATTGTATATCCTATGAGCAGCGACATTATCTATGGCATGTAAATGAATCGGTTTCTCGACTGCCAGGTCCACTGCATTGCTTTCGAAAATTATCTCCTGCCATTCATCAAAAGTTTGACGAGACAAGAACAGGATACGGAGACGGCTGGTATTACCCATGGCAGCAAGGTCTTGCAGTAGTTCTTTCACGCCGGATTTGTTTTCCTCGGGATAATCAATAATTAGCAGTGTGCCTTCATCACTCATCGGGAAGGAATTAGGATGTCTTAAATTTACATAACCTGCTGACCAGTTGTTATCGGAAAGTCTGGTTGCGTATTCAGCTGCTAAACGGCTTTTACCAACACCGCCAGGACCGGTGACGAATATCACCGATATTGCTGGGTCACTAGTTGCCCATTTTTCAAGTTCCGCTATTTGTTCATCATAACCAAATAAATCAGAGAGTTGGGTGTGCCAACTCAATAGGGAAAGTTCAGAGGTTGTTTCTTGAAGGTCGTGCCAAGGAATTGGTAGTTTATTGATGGTGGATGGAGGTGCGGAGGTGTTAATTTGTAATATGTTAGTGACGTTGAATTTAAATATTGTCAGGTCAATACCCGGATAAGATGCGCCTGAAACAGATAAAAGATTTAGCATTATAGTCTCCTCGTGCAATTAGAATAGATTTGATGGACTTGCTGAAGCCGCCCCCACGCGCCTGATTCGTTGAATCCGGCAGAAGTTCTGGGTCCCCGTCCCGACGGGTCGGGACAAGCTCTTCGCGGGGATGACAGAAAAGGGAAGCGGGATGACAATTTATTGTCAGGATCACAGGGATCCTGACCTACTCCTTATCTCAGCAGCACCAGCTTTTGGATTTGGGTAAAACTGTTAGCCTGCCCCATCGGGCTCCTTGCGGACATCCGGCAGAAGTAGATGCCGGATGGGACGTCGGTTGCGTTCCAGGTGATGGTGTGGTGTCCGGGCTGCTGGATTCCATTAAAGAGAGTGACTACTTTCTGTCCTAAGATATTATATACGTTTAAGGTAATCTTTGATTTAACTGGAACTATATAATTTATTTTAGTTGATGGATTAAAGGGATTTGGATAAGGTTGATACAGTATAAATTGGTTTGGGATATTTAAGTTGGGCTCGATTTCTACAGGTGTTTCACTGGCAATCCGAACCAACCAAATGTCATAACCACCGGCGCCGTAGGACCATGTATCTCCTACAATGATACATCCCCCATCGCTGGTTTCCTGAATGCAATAGCCTTTATCTGTATTACTTCCCCCAATGGCGCGTTTCCACTTTTGGATGCCATTGGCGTCGGTCTTGATCACCCAGACATCAGCAGAGCCGGCACCGTAAGAAAAAGTATGACCGGTAATGATATATCCACCATCAGAGGTCTGTTGAACGCAATAGCCTTCATCTAGATCGCTTCCCCCGATGATGCGGTTCCACTCTTGAATGCCCGATGCGTCAGTTTTGATTAACCACACATCCGATCTTTCAGCACCGGAGGATTCAGTGTATCCGGTAATAACATACCCCCCATCAGTGGTCTGTACAACGCACCGACCCATGTCTTCACTGGTTCCTCCAAAGGTCCTGTTCCACATCTGGTTGCCGAGGGCATCGGTTTTGACTAACCAGACATCTTCAGTACCAGCTCCAAAGGACTCAGTGTGCCCCGCAATGATATATCCTCCATCAGCGGCTTGTTGAACGCAGTAGCCTTTATCCGTTGCGATTCCGCCAAAGGACCGATTCCATTGCTCGACGCCTAAAGAATCGGTTTTAACCAACCAGACATCGTAATAGCCGGCGCCATAGGAAGCAGTATATCCCACGACGACATATCCTCCGTCGTTGGTCTGCTGGACAGAGTAAGCCAGATCCCTAGAACTTCCCCCAAAGGTATGATTCCACTGTTCGATGCCTTGTGAATCGGTTTTAATCAACCAGAAATCGTAATCGGGAAAATATCCAGTATATCCTGCGATAACATATCCCCCATCGGTAGTCTGTTGCACGCTGTTGCCCCCTTCTTCTACTAATTCATGCCCGAAAGTGCGGCTCCATTGTTCGCTGCCAGCAGAATTGGTCTTGATCAAACAAATGTCAGGATCAAGGGTACTCACGGAAGGAATACTTCCTGTAATGATATATCCATCATCGTTGGTTTGCTGAACGCATTTACCCTCTTCCCAGTCTGAACTCCCGAACGTTCTTGTCCATAAGGTGTCGGGTGGTGTAGTTAAGAGATTTAAAGCGGCATGCACTGTATCAGGACTGCCCTGTACGCCGGGCGCCGATACAATAATATCCCCTTCATAGGATCCCCACACCAAGCCCGAAATATCGACGGAGACGGTTTCCGCAACAGTGGGCGGCACCGGACCGCCACTCATTGGTGATACAGACAACCAGCTCATGCTCTCTGAAATAGTATAATTGAAGGTACCAGTACCAAGATTGGCTATGTGGAAGGTTTGATTTGCTGGATTGTTTCCACCTTCCTCTGCTTCATAAATTAGGTTAGCAGGATATCCGGAGAGATATGGATCAGAAAATCCGTCGAGACGAATCAACCAGAAATCCTTATTGCCAGCGCCGTAGGATTCAGTATATCCCGCAATGATATATCCCCCATCGGTAGTCTGCTGGGCACTGCATCCGTTATCATAGTCACTTCCGCCAACGGTGCGGCTCCACTGTTCGTTACCATTGGCATCGGTCTTGACCACCCATACGTCATGGCTGCCCGCGCCAAAGGAGTCGGTATAACCTGCGATAATCAATCCGTGATCAAAGGTTTCATTCACGGAATAAGCACGCTCAGTTCCGGTGCCGCCATAGGATTGTGACCACAACGTGTTACCGGCACTATCGGTTTTCACCACGTACATATCCATATCACTCGCACCGAAGGATTGTTCTTCTCCTACCAGGATAAATCCTCCATCGAAGGTTTGGATGGTCCGGAATCCCCAATCGTTGCCAGTGCCACCAAACGTGCGTGTCCACAGCGTATCCCCATTCGCATCTGTTCTAATAAGATACATATCCTTCCATCCTGCCCCAAAAGATTGAGTTACTCCTCCCATAATGAAGCCACCGTCATCGGTTTCCTGAATCGAATACAATCCATCGGTCTCAGTTCCACCATATTGACGGCTCCATAACTGATTACCATTTTGGTCTGTTCGGATCAGATAGCCATAACAATAACTCCCAGTGGAACTAATATGACCAACAATTGCGAAGCCGCCATCAGAGGTTTCAATAATATGTTTTGCCCATTCAGCGTGCTGACCTCCATAAGATCTGCTCCAGATCGGTTCCCCGATGCTGTCGGTTTTCACCACGTAGAAATCTGTACCACCTGCAGAGAAGGATCTGGTGGCGCCGACAACGACATATCCTCCATCTGAGGTTTCCTGTGCTGCTTGGCAATCTTCGTAACTGCTACCACCGTAGGTTTGTGACCACTCTAAATTGCCGATACTGTCAGTTTTTACCAGCCAGTAATCTCCTTGACCTTGACCGTAGGAGTTTGTGTTTCCAGCAATGATATATCCGCCGTCGGTGGTCTGTTGAACGCTGCTGCCAATATCAGAGCTGTCTCCCCCGAAAGTTCTAGTCCATAGGGTGTCGGGGGGTTGGGGGAATGCGGTGGTTGCTGCCAGCAGTAGTGCAATAGAACATAGTAATGCCGTTTTCATAATGACTCCCTTGAAGTTAAATTCTAAGCACGAAATCTTAAATTCGAAACAATGACAGAAATTCTAATTTCAAAGCATGAAACACGAAACAAGTTTTATGTTCGAAATCCGACCATTAAATGACAGGCTAATCGGGAAAAGCACTGAAACATCGAAAGATTCAGGTAAACCGCTGAAGCGGTTGTGATAATTATTATTGCTCATTTTGACACCACAATGAATTGTGGTGCTGTCTCAAGAATGGTTGAACAAGATATTCGATAGCACCAAAACACTGGAACTTTGAGATTGTTGTTTAGACCACTGGAGGGCAGGCTAAAGCCGCCCCTACGCGTCGGATTCGTTGAATCCGACAGAAGAACTGGGTCCCCTTAAGGGGATGACAGAAAAGAAAGTGGGATGACAATTTATTGTCAGGATCACAGGAATCCTGACCTACACCTACATACAGAACTCGACCTATCCGCCGGTAGGCGGACTTCCAGGTGTAAACACCTGTCAGCACAATGAGATTGCCACATCAGCCGTCCGGCTGATTCGCAATGACGGATTAGGAATAAATTCGAAGCACCAAATCCGAAATTCGAAACAAATTCAAATATCAAAATACAAAAGTTAACCTTCCCGCCAGTGGGCGGATCCGGCAGATGCCGGACTTCCAGGTGTAAGCACCTGTCAGCATTATTATTATGGATGCAATAAGCTGCGGATTCATCGGATCATCATTCGTGCCATCAGGCTGCGGTCCATTACGACGGCGTTTTCGGGGCAGACCTCGCTGCAACAGTAACATTGGATACAATTTTTCTTTTCTATCACTGCCGAATTGCGATTTAGAGTAATGCATTGCACCGGGCAGGTTTCTATGCAAATTTGGCAACTGGTGCAGGTTTTTGCATCAATTCGGGGTTGGATCCATACCAATCCTGCGATTAATCGTGAGATGCTTTCCGGGATGCGGTTGACGATATGGGCGTCGGGCAGCCGGAAATCCGGAAGGGGTAAATCGCTCCATTCAGCACCCTTAAGGGTTATATTTTCGGGATTTACCACTCCAACATTGCGTTCACCGGCAATGCGGGTTACCGGTATTTGATTGGGCGCCAGCCCCATCATCACCCCGGCGACCACGTCCAAAGCCACCGCATCGAAGGATGCAAGAATTACACCCACGTTTCTCAAGGGAGCGCCGGCGGGACCGTTGCCCTCCATGCCGATGACCGCATCCATGATGTTCAATCTGGGCGGTGCGATCTGGTATACGTCCACCACGGCTTGGGAAAAGCTGTCCGGCTTCGGGAACTGGCGGTGCAGGTCGGATTTGCGGAATCCGGGCAGGATGCCGAACAAGTTCTTCACGGCGCCGGTCATGACGGTGAGGTTGTGAGTTTTGAATTTGGGCAGGTTGATGATGGCGTCGCATTCCACTACCGGTCGGGATACGTAGTATTGTTGGTCACGAATGGTTTTTTCGACCGCGGTGTTTCCTTCGAAGGATACTAAGTCAATACCATGTTTCTTCGCCACTTCCGAATAGCCGGTCTTCTGCCAATGGCTTTGCACGCCCCGATGGGCGTTGGCGGGGCTGTCGCCGATAGTGATGTTGGCGCCTACCTCTTTCAGCCTGGTGATGACGGCATCCAGTATGGCGGGATGGGTGGTGACGCCTTCCTCGGGTTTTCGATCGGACAGCATATTCGGTTTTGCCAGCAAGTGCTGTCCGGTGGCGGCACATTGCTCCCATCCGCCGATGTGCTCTACCGCCTGGTCTACTGCCCGTTGTACGTTTTCAGGATTGTAGTCGGGGCAGGGGGTTATGGCTACAATGGGGTGATTGTTGTTATTTGCGGTATTTTGACTCATGTTGAAGTATTTCGTCAGGATCACAGGGATCCTGACCTACAAGATTTAGATTTTATCGCGGACGAAGTGTTTGCCGGGGAGTTGGCGGATGATGCCGCGTAACTCCATTCCCAACAACTGTCCCAACAGATCGTGAGTGGCAACCTCCATTTTCCGGGCTAATTCATCGATATGCACCGGTTCCGCCGACAGGTGTTCCCAGATAACTTTTTCCTCTTTGGACAAGTCGGGAGTGGGGCTGGATTTGGCGTCCTTTGATTTTTCTTTAGATGCCCGGTGCCAGCCCAGGATTTTCAGGATATCCTCCGCCGATTCTACCAACGCCGCCTGCCCGTTTTTTATCAACCGATTTGTGCCCTTGCTGTTGTGGCTGGTAATCAATCCGGGCACGGCGAATACTTCACGGTTTTGATCCAAGGATTGAGCTGCAGTCAATAATGCTCCTGATTTCAGCGGTGCTTCCACGATCAACGTTCCACGCGCCAAGCCGCTGATTACCCGGTTTCTGCGGGGGAAATTCTCGCGGGCAGGGCGGGTACCGGGCGGGAATTCGGTCAACACGGCACCGTTGTCGATGATTTGTTCCATTAGGGATTTATGGGTCTCGGGATAGATGACATCGATGCCGGAACCCAACACGGCGATAGTGCGTCCACCAGCTTCCAGTGCGGCTTTATGGGCTTCCCCATCGATTCCCAACGCCATGCCGGATACGATAGTAGCACCCATTGCCGCCAGTTCACCGGCGATGGTTTTGGTAGCGACTTTTCCATAAGCCGATGGGGCTCGAGTACCCACCACGGCAATAGCGGCTTCATCCCGGGGCTGCAGTTCGCCACGGATAAACAGGTACAACGGCGGGTCGTATATGCTCTTGAGGATATCGGGATATTCCGAATCCCAGTAGGTGATAAGTCGGGCACCGACGTTTTCGGCGGTGTGCAGGTGCGCACGTGCCAGTTCGGTGTCCGGGGGGGATTTCACCGCAAGGGCAACTCGTTCGTGGATACCCTTGACTTGGGTCAATTGGGACACCGACGCCGATAGGACACGATCGGGATCGCCGAAATAATCAATCAATGCCCGGAGGCGGCTTAAACCCACCCCGGGCACTGAAGCTAATGTCAGAAGTGATACAGGATCCAAGGTGATTACAAGATTTTCATTTTATTGTCAGGATCACATCCCGACTATTCGGGACTGATCTACTCTTTCAATAGTGGCGATAGGCGTTCCCAAAGCAGTTTTTTCAGCTGGTCGATGCCATCGGCGGTTGCAGACGATATCATCATTTCGAAATCATCGGGAAGGGGGTCACCGGTTTGGGAATTCAGGTCCGATTTGGTCAAGATCGAAATAAGGGGGCGCTCCAATAATTCCGGATTGAACTGCTGAAGTTCATCCAACAGCGCCCGTCGTTCCTGGCTGGGATCCGACAGGGTACAATCCACCAGCAACAAGAGCAACCGTGTGCGTTCGATGTGTTTCAGGAAATCGTGCCCCAAGCCCTTTCCCTGATGGGCGCCCTCGATCAGTCCGGGAATATCCGCTATTACGGCGGTATTCCAGCCACCGAACCGCATTAGACCCAGGTTTGGGGTTAGGGTGGTGAAGGGATAAGATGCGATTTTGGGCTGGGCTTCGGTTAATACGGATAACAGAGTTGATTTACCGGCGTTGGGGGCGCCGATCAAGCCGATATCGGCTATCAGCTTCAATTCCAGGCGTATTGTCAGTTTCTGCCCCTCTGATCCCCGTTCCCATTTCCGGGGGGCTCGATTGGTGGGGGTGGCAAAACGGGCGTTACCACGCCCGCGTTTGCCACCACTTGCCACCACAAGTTCTTGATCGGGCTCAACCAGGTCACCCAGGAAATCGCCATTGTCGTCCCGGAACACCATAGTGCCTTCGGGCACGTGGATAATCAGGGGATCGGCGCTGCGCCCGGTGCGATTGTTTCCTTCGCCGGGAGATCCGTTTTTCGCTTTGTATTCCCGTTTGTAACGGAAATCCAGCAGGGTGCGCAACCCGGGTTTGACTTTAATGACTACGTCAGCGCCTCTGCCACCGTCACCGCCGTCCGGTCCACCTTTGGGGACGAATTTTTCCCGCCGGAAGCTTACGGCGCCATTTCCTCCGTTTCCGGCTCGGACGCGTATAGTGGCGGAGTCAACCAGCATAATCCATGTCCGATTATTTCAAGAGCACCATCTTGCGGGTCTGTAAGGTGGTCGGTGTGGATAGGGCATAGAAGTATACACCTGACGACAGGTCGGCACCATCAAAGACCGCTTGATAGGTTCCAGGCATCAATGTGGCATCCACTAATTCCGCTACGGTGCGACCCAGGGTGTTATACACTTTCAAGGTCACATGATCGGTGCTTGACAAGGTAAAGTTGATGCGGGTCGCTGGATTGAACGGATTGGGATAATTTTGATTTAGGGTGAAGCTGGTGGGAACTTTACCGTTATTCACCAAGCGCACTGCAGTCGGAATGCCGGTACTATCCACATGCATGGGATAACTGGGTACCAGGGGTGTAGTGGGGATGGAATCCACCGGTACTTCATGGTAGATAACCGGGTTCAACGTCCAGGCACTTTCATTGTTCCAAGATGCTCCAGCATCCTTGTCCAGCACGTATAATATCCGCAAGACACCGTCCACGATTTCATCCATTGAGGGATCACGTTCGCTTAGGCAATAATTTGCTTGGGCACCGGGAGCGTGAGTGTTGGTGATATTTATGCCCACGGACCAGTGGATACCTTCGTCAGTGGAAACCGATACGTACAGTTCGCCCTGTGGAAAGCCATTGGCGGCGACATCCGATGTATCATAGGCATGATACAGGCAGTACAACCACCCGGTATTGGCATCCTGTGCCAAGCAGGGTCGCTGCACGTAACGCTGCCAGGCGCCGCAAGTGGGACCCGCTCCCCACCATCCATCAGCCACCAGGGAATAGAATTCCGCGGATTCGTCCCAGTGCCAGATCATGGAATTGTTGATGGAAACAAGTTCTTCAAGCGCATAGTATGCAGGAGTAGTGAACGCCACATGCAGGTCGTCATCATCGTCAAAAAACAGGTTGATATCGGTATAGACACGGAAGGTGTCGCGATCGGCAGCCAAAGTGTCCGGCAGCAATGAGGAATCCGGTGGAATAAAGTCGGTCACGTTGATGGGATTAGTAAAATCCCAGGTAATGCCGTCTTCGGAAATGACAGCATAGATGTCGTTGTTGAACTGACTATTATATACCGGGGCATTCATGGGTTTGGTCCACGCCACCGCCACCCGGTTGGAAATACGGGATGCCGCAACGGCTTGAGCGATGTCCATGGTGGTGTCGACCATGGTGCGGTCGGTGAAATCCATGGACAAGGAGCCATAGGTTCCGGTAAGATAGTACACCGCCATGGGATCGCCGGCAGCGACCATTTCCTGGCAATCGAAGATATGGACGACATCATCGATGTCGATGGCGATTTGGGGCCAAAACACTTGGATATCGATGCCCTGGATAAGGACATAGGGTGCATCCCAGTAGTTAAAAGCACCGGAAGGGGGGAAGAGGTCGGCAGCCACCGCGGTATGGGCTCGCGGGTTTCCGGACCGGATCACATGGAAGGACGGATAAGCCCTGCGGTCAGTACCGACATCCACCACGGTGTATCCGGCGCGCGGGGCGCTCTCTACCGCGTTGCCTATGTTCCCGAACAACCAAGCACCTGTAGTGTCACGTTGGTTGTAGTACACATGGCGGTTGACGGCTCCATTATCGAGTCCGTTCATCCAAACTACGTGTACAGTGTCGTGGTTATCCACCGCGATCATGCGTCCGATGGTGCCGTTGTGTTGATAGTCGTACCATGTGGTACCAACGGTATCCAAGGTGCCAACCGGGTCATCGATTCCCCAGGGATTTGGATGAGGATTGTAGATAACATCCGATGGTGGGGGCAGAGCTTCATTGGAGGAACCAGCCACTGGGAGATTGACTATGGGGATACGGTCCAGTGCACGTTCTCCGGCTAGGGCTGCAGAGCATAACAGAAGGGTAACCAATGCTAAAATACCAAAAGTTTTCATAACAGCCTCCTAAGTGTTGAAGGGGAACTTTTACTCAAGGCTAATACACTCAATATAATGCCAAGAGCCAGGCACGATTTGACCTGGCTCTTGGGGTATTATTCTATCATCTCACACCCATGACGTTACAGGGATGGTATAATTGGATGTGTCAAACAGCGACTTAGTTGTCAGGTGAGGAATCGAAATTCGTTGAATCGAAATTCGTTGAATCGAAATTCGTTGACACCCGACATCACACACAATATCACACCCATGGTGCAAGTATTTTGGCGTTGTTGATGGTTACTTCAACAGTACCATTTTCCGGGTTTCGGTCAGGGTGGATGAGCTTAGTTTGTAGAAATAGACACCGGATGCCAATTCAGCAGCATCGAAAGGAACTTCATAGGTGCCCGCCTGCAGTCTTCCATCCACCAAGGTAGCAACTTCCTGTCCCAGTAAATTGTACACCTTCAGGGAAACATGACCCAACCCATTCAAGTCGAAACGGATGTTGGTAGTTGGGTTGAAGGGGTTCGGATAGTTCTGGGCAAGCTGGAAGCTGACCGGAACTTCGTTCTCCACCTGTCGTACATGAGAGACATAAGGGGGTGGAAAACCGGTACTGTCCACATGCATTGGATAGCTAAATTCACCAATACGATCGTGGGAAATTTCGCCAATTGGCACTCTATGGTAGTACACAGGATTCAGTGTCCATGTGCCTTCAGTCTGGGGAATACCACCGGCATCCTTATCCATGACATACAACATATGCAGGTAATCGTCTTCGATTGTTTCGTTTACCGTGATGTCACGTTCGTGCATGCAGTGTCCGGGTTCGGCGCCAGCCACACCGGTGTCGGTGATATTAGTAGGTTCAGACCAATGGCGCCCTTCATTGTCAGACCAGGCTACCATCGCATCAGCCTGAGGGAAAGGGCTAACAGCTATAGCACCGGTATCATACTGCATCCAGGTACAGTACATTTCTCCCCTGGCTTCATCCACCGCCAGTTGGGGTCTTTGTACAAAGCGCTGCCAGGCACCACAATTGATACCACCAGTGCCCCATATGAACCCATCTGCGACCCTACCGAAATAATGATCGGATTCATTCCAGGAGAAGATCATGGAGAAGTTGGGATAAGTATAGTTCCCTTCAAGGGCATAAAACGCAGTAACGGTGAACGCTACGTTGACATCATCGTTATAATCGAAGATGATGTTGGCGTCGCAGTATGCCCTCAGGGTGTCCGTATTCGCAGCAAGGGTATCGGGTAACAATGTGGTATCGGGATCGAGGAAGGCGGTTACGTTAATAGGATCGTTAAAATCCCAGTTAATACCATCTTCGGAAATGATCAGATACACATCATTGTTGTACTGTATGGTATCAGGGGGTGGAAGGATATCATATTTGATATCATTGTACACCAAAGCCACCCGGTCGGAAGTACGACTGGCGGCAAGGTCAGCAGCAATCACATTCACCCAATCGATTTCCACTTGCGCCGGATCCCAATCGATTTCCTGTGTGGAGGGATTATATTCACCACCAATGTAAAAGAGATGCTGCGGGTCTGTAGTACCGGGATTATGGGTGTTGACCATGTGGATGCGGTTATTGATGTCTATGGCAGATTTGGGCCAAATTACTTCCAAACGCACTGGTGGCACTCCTACAAACACAAATGGAGGCAGCCAGTAATTGAAAGCACCCCAACCGTAAAATAAGTCTCTGGCAACACATGCTTGCGCATCCGGGTTAGTTTCGCTGGTGATGATATGAAACGTAGGATAGGGGTACCCATCGCCGTCAAGAGACAGACAGGTATAACCACTACGTATTTGAGACTCGACCGCAATTCCGGTGTTACCAAAATTCCATATACCCGCTAGTGAATCACCATGGTGCATATTGTAGTATACGTGGCGGTCGATAGCACCCTCTTGCAGCCCGTTCATCCACACCACATGGATGCTACCCTGATCATCGATAGCGATCATCCGTCCGGCGGTTCCATTGTGCTGGTAATCATACCAGGTGGTACCTACGGTGTCAATGTCACCGATGACATCCATTTGGGGATACACCGGCGGTGCAGATTCGTTGTTGACCATGGGAGATACCTGGTACACCTCTTTACCGGTAATCAGCGGTAGGTCGTGAATGAGCACCTTGTCAACGCGAGTAAAATCAGCCCACGCGACCGCGATGCACAGACTAATCGCAAGGATTAGTATAAGTAAAGTCTTCATCTCAACATCCTCCTGCCCTCCTCAATAGGGCGGTTGTTCTGGGGCACCTCTCCTTAATTGCCCCGTTGATTGAATTGATTTATTTTCGAACATAGCATGCGAGTATTCGATAAGTTATATATTTTTTGTTAAAGAGTCAAGTATTTTTTTATCGATATAGTGATTCTCTGTAAGTTAGAAACTGCTTGGGAAAAATCCTAAGTACCAATCTAACAGGGGTTTACCAAACAATAATGTCAAGATGCAACCGAGAGCCAAGAACGGTCCAAAGGGAATGGGATCTCTTCCCCTTTTTCCCCATCCAATCATCATCACTATTCCCACCAAACTGGCGGCTACGGCTGCCATAAAAAACATTAGCATTATATAGGGATAACCGATATATAACCCCATCATGGCGGTCAGTTTGATGTCCCCACCACCCATGGCTTCCTTGCCGAACACCCATTTCCCACCGACGGCTATTAGCACCAACAACCCACCGCCTATTGCCAGTCCTAACAGGGATCTCCACAACGGTATCACTTGGAACAGTAGTTCAAATATAATCCCGAATACAGCCATGGGGAATACGATGCGATTGGGGAGGATGTAGTGTTCCAGGTCGATTAGTGACAGTGCCAGAAGTCCGAGGAACAACACGGCATAGAATGGGAAAGCCGTTGTTAAGCCGTACATTAGATAGGCAATCAGCAGTAAGGCAGCGGCAAGGATTTCTACTACTGGATACCGGACGGAAATTTTAGCGTTGCAGTCACGACAGCGTCCGCGCAGTACCATCCAGCTAAATACCGGGATGTTGTCCCAGGGTCGGATGGGATGTTGGCAGCGGGGACAGTGGGATGATGGTTTAAGGAGGGATTCACGCCTCGGCACACGATAGACGACCACATTGATGAAGCTGCCGAATGCCAAGCCGAATAGGATACACGCCAGGATTAAGATGTTATGGAATGCCGGATCGGTGATGTAGGCTCCTACTGATGTCAACAGGATAGATATAGAATCGGTCAACGCGGGGCGATGACCGATTCATAATGCTTTAAAATTTTGTTGATTACATGCCCACTCGCATCTTCATACCAAGGTAGAAGATGGGTAGATAGATTGTGATAACAATGGCGCCGATCACCAC
>CBDVBD010000056.1:0-18589 GCA_965372135.1 uncultured bacterium
GTAGTACAGAAAATCTTTCGACCGATAGATACTCGACCCACCGATTTTTTTGTTGTCGATTACCAGATCGGATATTCCATCCTGGTAAATACCCGATATGCCAATGCGTTCGAGATTACCAATCATCCATTTCGATAACTTGTCGAAATATTTGTTGTTCTCGGATATACCATTGGTGGGAAGTACTACCGAGATGACAATATTACCGGGATCGATCACCACCGCACATCCGCCGCCGTCTCGCTGATAAATCGGGACAGTGTCCTCAAGACAATGATCGACGAATAGTTCTTTGGATGGCTTACTTCCTTTGCCGAGAACCACCGCAGGTTTTTCAGGAATGTATATCTTCGAACTCGCAGTCCTTTCCTTCAGGACATGTGCAATCAAGTCGTGGTCGAAATCATATTTTCTTATATTCAAGCCATCGATCATTTCGCACATATCGATAACACCGTCATTGTTTTGCTGGGGGAATGTGCACCGCTTCGCCGGCGGCAACTTCCGCCGCTTCCATTATGGCTTCCGAAAGTGTGGGATGTGGATGAATGGTAACGATGATGTCCTCGAGGGTGGCGCCCATCTCGATTGCCAATGTCCCTTCCGCGATAAGTTCGGACGCGTGCGGACCCACCATCCCAACTCCAAGAACCAGGTTGGAATCCGGATCGGAGATGATTTTTACCAATCCGTCTGTTCTCCCGATGGTCTGAGCTCGCCCTAACGCTCGGAGTGGGAATTTCCCTACGTTGATTTTTATTCCTTTTGCTTCGGCTTCTCTTTCCGTCAGACCGGTCCAGGCGATTTCAGGGTCGGTAAAGACCACCGCGGGTATGGCTCGGTTATCGAACGCTGATTTATGATTAGCGATAACTTCCGCGGCGACGTGAGCCTCACGACTCGCCTTGTGGGCTAACATGGGACCCGGGGTCACGTCTCCGATAGCAAAGATGTGTGCTTCTGCCGTCCTATTTTCCTCTGATACCGGGATAAAGCCCTTGTCGTCCAAGGTGATGGCGGTGTTTTCCAGCCCGATGTCGTCGGTATTGGGCAACCGTCCGACCGCGGTTAACACTCGATCGGACTCGAGGGTCACTTCTGTTCCTTCATGTTCGACGGTACTGATGAAACCGTTATCGGTTTCTTCGATTTTGACCACCTTCGATTCGTATAAGATTTTATCGAACCGTGCCTCTGCATGACTCATCATCACCTTCACCAAATCGAAATCGGCACCCATCAAGAGTCGCGGCAGGAAATCCACCATGGTGATTTTGGAACCGAGACCTGCATATACTAACCCCAGTTCCAACCCAATATACCCGCCTCCGACAATCAACAGCCTATCAGGAACTTCAGGAACTTTCAATGCTTTCTTAGACGTCCAAACATTAATCCCTTCTGCGGGTGGAATTGTTCTGACTCGCGATCCGGTGGCGATAATACAGTTTTTAAATTCAACGCCGGAAACCTCAGAGCCTTCGATAAGAAGTGATTTGTTGCTGTCAAAGCGTGCCCGCCCTTTAATCACATCGATGCCTCGTCTTTTTACCAGACCCTCTACACCCTTGGTGAGTTTGTCGATGACACTATTTTTCCATTTACGCAGCTTATCCAAATCAAACGTAATGCCCTCCACATTCAGTCCTAACTTGGAGGCATTTTTTACACTTTCTGACAATTCAACGCAATTAATCAATACTTTGGAAGGAATACACCCGTGCTGAAGACATACACCGCCCAGCTTTTCCTGTTCATCGATTAACACCACTTCCTTGCCCAGATCGGCTGCCCTTATCGCCGCTACATATCCCCCGGGTCCGCCACCAATGACTGCAACTTCTGCTTCTTGTTTCAGGCTTCCCATTACCATGAGGAATTTCTCCCAATATTTATGTGCTTGAAATTGATTGAATTATGTGTTCTTAAGTTTCAAGTAATAGTAGACTTGGATCGGAAAGTTGACGCACCATTTCTGACACAAACCTCGCTGCATCCGCTCCATCCGCAATGCGATGATCGAAGGCGAGAGTCAGTGGTAGTATTTTCCTTATCACAATTTCGCCATCGCGAACCACCGGTTTTTCCTGCGCCTTACCCATCCCCAAGATTGCTACTTCCGGATAATTGATAGTGGGAATCAGCGCGGTTCCTCCAAGTGGTCCGACGTTAGTAATGGTAAAAGTGCCGCCCCGCAGGTCATTGACGTCGATAGTACCTTCTCTTGCCTGCGTGGCTTTTTCCTCGATGGCAGCCGAGACTTCCAATATGCTCTTGCGATCGGTGTCTTTGATAACCGGAACGATTAATCCCTTGCCAGTATCCACCGCAATTCCGATGTTGTAATACTTCTTGTAGATGATTTCTTCCTTAAATGGGTCGAGACTGGCGTTAAATGATGGTGCAGCTTTCAGTCCAGCGGTAATCGCTTTTATCACGAAAGCCAACAGAGTCAGATGACCTCCGGGCTGGTCTTTCCGCCTCTCTTTTTCCCTTTGTCTGAATTTTTCCAGTTCAGTGACATCCGCTTCGTCCATGTGCACTACATGGGGCACCAGGATCATCGACGTCACCATCCGGTGCGCCACCTTCCGTCTGATGGAACGCAACGCTTCTTTCTCAACCGGTCCCCACTGCTCAAAGTCAGGCAATGGGTCAATGTCGAGGAAGGGTATCGTCGAAGCAGCGTGAGCGGCGAATTCAGCGACGGCGCGCTTTTCTTCAGCTATAGCTGGCGCTTCTTCCACTTCTTCAGCAACCGGTTTTTCACCGACGGCAGAGGCTTTTACATCTTCCGCTGTCACACGACCACCAGGACCGGAAGGAGCCACCCGATTGATATCCACCCCCAATTCTCGCGCTAATCTTCTGGTTGCCGGTGCTGCCGGTACCGGACCTCTATATTTTGCTTCCGGTAGTGCAGTAGGAAGGGTTTCAGGTTCTTCAACGGGAGCTTCAGGAGCAGCTTCTGCTTCGATTTCTTCGGGAACAGCCTCCACCGCTTCACCCGTCCCGTCATCAACTACAGCGACCACATTACCCACCAGGACTGTATCGCCGATTTTCCCATTTAAAGATATTATCGTACCTGATTTAGGCGAAGGGATGGTCACTGCCGCTTTATCGGTTTCCACATCCACCAGCGGGGCATCCTCGTCGATACTTTCCCCGACATCCACATGCCATTTCAGGATTTCACCTTCGTGAATACCTTCACCGAGATCGGGCAATTTGAATTCAAACATATTTTCTCCTAATATTCGATAATTCGGAATCTAACAGCTACCGAAAACATTCTCAGTCTGTACAGATCAATTCGATTGCCGAATTAGTGACGACAAAACGATCTTACATCATTCAGAAATCGAGGGTTTCTTCGATTACGCTGCCGATCCGTTCCGGAGTCGGGATGTACTTCAACTCCCTTCCGAAATAGGGTGATACCACGTCATAATTGGTAACGCGTTTGACCGGGGCTTCCAGATACATCAATGATTTATCGTTGATTTTGGCAATGATTTCCGAACCGATTCCCATGGTTTTCGGTGCTTCCTGAACCACCACACACCTTCCGGTTTTCTTGACCGATTCGCAGATGGTGTTCCCATCCATGGGTGCAATGGTCAATAAATCGATCAACTCGATTTTTGCACCCCGTTTCGTTGAAATCTCATCCACTGCTTTCAATGTGGGACGCATCATGGCACCCCAGGCGATGACAGTGATATCGCTTCCTTCTTGAACTATCTGCGCTTTTCCGATTTCCATAACCTCCTCTTTTTCAGGCACTTCTTCCTTGAATGCCCGATAGGAATGTTTCGGTTCCATGAAAACCACCGGATCGGGGTCACGAATCGCGGCGACCAGCAACGCCCTGGCGTTTCTTGGACCGGAGGGAATAACAATCTTCACGCCGGGAATGGTGGCGTACAGAGCTTCACGGGATTCTGAATGATGTTCTAATGCTCTCACTCCCCCGCCATAAGGCATCCTTACCACCAGGGGGACAGTCCAATCACCTTGCGAACGCGACCGCAGGCGTGAGGCGTGTCCTTCTAGTTGTGGGATTATTAGATATGAGAAACCGGAGAATTGCATCTCGGCAATTGGTTTCAACCCGGCAAGCGCCATTCCGATGGCGGTCCCCATAATTGCGGATTCCGCCAGCGGTGTATCGATAACCCTTGCCTCACCGTATTTTTTTAGCAATCCCGCCGTGACTCTAAACACACCTTCATCGACGCCCACATCCTCGCCCATGACCACCACACTGTCATCTTTTTCCATCTCCTGCATCATGGCAAGATTTATCGCCTGCACCATATTTATCTTAGCCATTGGTTCCCTCCTTTCCAAAGGCTTCCAAAAACTCAGCACGTTGTTCTTCCAGCTCCTCATGCCTGACAGCGAACACGTGATCGAAAGGTAGTTCGGGTTTGAATGCGTCGGTGGATTCAAACTCTTTCACGGCTGCATCGATTTCGGCTTTTATCTCCTCTTCCAGTTTTTTATGCTTTTTCTCGTCCAATACCCCTTTGTTTTCCAAGAAGATCTTGAATCTGCGCATGGGATCTTTTTCCCACCATTCTTCTTCGATCTCCTTCGTCCGATATTTCGAAGGATCATCCGCGGTGGTGTGCATCATCAGCCGGAACGTGACCGCTTCTATAAACGTCGGTCCCCCGCCGGACCGCGCTCGTTCCATGGCTTCCTGTGTCGCATGATACATCGCCAACGGGTCATTGCCATCCACCTGAATACACGGTACATTGTAAGCAATCCCTTTTTGTGCAATGGTCTGTGATGCGGTTTGTTTTTCCCGCGGAAGTGAAATCGCCCACTGGTTGTTTTGACAGATGAAGACCACGGGGGCTTTCCAAACAGCGGCGAAATTCAACGCCTCATGGAAGTCGCCCTCCGATGTGGCGCCATCACCGAAAAAGTTCAGCACCACTGTATTATTTTCACCGCGGTACTTCATGGCGTACCCAATCCCCACCGCATGTAATGTCTGGCTACCGACAATGACAGAAATCGGCAGGATTCTTTTTCCTTCCGGTTTCCGGTTACCTTCCTCCCAACCGTTGTAATAATGCAATGCCTGCACGATGGTTTCACCCAGGATCAGCCGAGCACCTGCTTCACGAAACGCACCCACCAGCCAATCGTTGTCTTTCATTAACAGCGTCGGGATACAGTGGGTGGCTTCCTGTCCGGTGGAAGGTCCAAACGTTCCGATACGTCCCTGACGCTGCAGGTTAATCATCCGCTGGTCAACCTCTCTGGCAAGATACATCCAGCGGTACATGGACACCAGTTCACTGCCATTGATATCCGGTTCCAAATCCTTATCCACTTTTCCATTTTCATCAAGAATTTGTAGATAAGAGACCGAAAATTTAGCAATTTCTTTTAATGGCATTTATCACTTCCCTGTAATGTTTTAGATTTGTACATACCAAATTTTCTACCTGTTATTGAATTATCCTAAGAGGAATATACTATCGATACCAGTTAAAGTTTCCGCAAATCTCCGTGCCTTTTTCCCGTTTTCCTTTAAACCAGAGAGTAAGAGTGGATTTGCAGTTGATGTTTCATCCACATTTCCAATTACTCTGTTAAATTCACACAAGAAATTCTACCATCAAGATAATACAAGCTATCGACATAATCAAGAGATAAATGCTATGTAGGACTACGATTTGAAGTTTCAGGTTGCATGAATTCCTGCTGTGGTAATCATAATAACTCTTTCTTCATCGACAGGTGTAAATTTAAAGTTCGATAATCGCCCAATTCGCCCCGCTGTAGTGTATTAAAACATTGGGGGACGGGGAACAATAAGAATCCGCACATAATAGAAGCCGCCAGGTCACAAGATCGCGCGGATTTTTTTTGTGGGAATATTCTAAGAAGGTAGTGTTGGGATTACATGATGGAAGGTGAGATTTTCTGTGTCTTATAAGTTTTAAATAAACAACATCTTATAGATGCATGCGATCTAGTAATCAACTTATTGTGTAAAAACTTCAGAAAATTAAGATAATATATAAATAAACAGTCTGTTGCAGAAGATAACCTTCACATCTCCGGAACAAGACACTGTTCTAATTGGAGACGAAAGTAACCATCATTCTGATGGTTTTGAGGAACGCCGGTTATCCGCACCTGGAAGGTGTGAGCGCCCGGGGGGAAAACTGTGGAAATGGAGTTATCGGGTTGCATAGTCATGGGAAGGAAGGAGCCACCGTCAATTGCTGACCACTGGCTCCTTTGTCGATCAACGCTTGCACGTTTGCAGGCAAATCAGCCATCCCCACACCACTCCAGGCAAATAAAATCACCCCGACAATTATCCCAATCAAGAGCCTCTTCATCTCACTCCTCCGGTCAGATTTACGGAATGCTAAGATAACTCCCTGTACTTACACTGTTTGCAGCGCGAATGTTAATTGTCCCTCTCTTTTAACTATAATAACTATTTTTTCGCTAAATGTCAAGGGAAAATCCCTCGTGCCTAATTTTTCTGTTTAACTTATTATTTCTAAGGATTACTGAACAAATCAATGATAAATTGAGTAATACATATATCATTACAAAAAAACCCACCGAAAATCGGTGGGTTAAATAGCGGTGTGGGCCCAGTAGGATTTGAACCTACGACCCACGGATTATGAGTCCGCGGCTCTGACCGCTGAGCTATGGGCCCTAATATTCTAAATCTATCAACTTATTCTTGGCATTGAAAATATAATATAATTTTCGCATTTGGTCAAGCTGATTTTGTGTCTTTTTTCTCCTCCAACTTTAACCGAATCTTCTCTGCTATCCACTTTTCCAATTCCTCACCACCCTCCGTAATCTCCAGCGAAATCCTTAACGCCCACACCTTTAGCGCCTGCAGCATCAGCGGCAATTTCACCAGATCCTTCTCGGTGGTGATTACCGAATCGGCTTTGACATCACGATACACTTGCGCAATCCGATTTAAGGTGCGCTGATTATAACTCATGTGATCTGGAAATACCAAGTGTGCCGCTGGTTCCACACCTAACGATCGCACTGAACTTTCGAAATCCTTGGGAGAGGCAATACCGGAAACCAACAGGGGATTTCGCAAATCCGGACCGGAATTGAGCGGCAGGATCTTACGTTGTAACGACATCCATTCCGCAGGTGTGTGAGTGGATTTCAATACCGGTGCTTTGGTAATGGTGCCGATGCAATCCACCAAATCAGCAGTGGGATGGTAGTCATCGGCATGAGTAAACACCAACAAATCCGCCCGTTTCAGGCTGAATAACGGTTCCCGCAAACGTCCCGCTGGAAGCAGTTTTTCTTTCAAAATTGGACGTTGTGCGTCGATCATCACTATGTCCAAATCCCGGTGCAGCCACCGGTGCTGGAATCCATCGTCCAATAGGATAACATCGGGCTTAAATCGCTGCACCAAATACAAACCGCCCCGAATACGAACCTTATCCACCACTACCGGCACCTTTGGCAGGCGTCGCGCCATCAACGCCGGTTCATCACCCGCCAAACCCGCATTTAGCGGTTTACGACGCCCTTCGGAGACTACCACCGTGCCCTTGCTGTGTCTGCGATAACCGCGGCTTAATATGCTGGGTTTGATTCCCATTCCCAGCAGTTTTTCAGCCAAAGTGATCACCATGGGAGTTTTCCCAGTCCCGCCTACCGTTAAATTGCCCACGGAAATCACTGGACATGGCAGCTCCTTGGTCAATAACCAGGCTTGATTAAACGCCCAATTTCTCAATACCACCCCTGCACCATACACCCAGGAAAACGGCAGCAGTAACGGTTTCACGATCCATCCTCCATCACCGGAACTGAAATCTCACCCCGCGCCATGGCATCGCAATCTTCCGTTTCCCTTATCATGCGATTCTCCACCTCTCGACGCAACGCCTCGAATTCCGCACCTTTCAATCCTTTATCCACCCAAATCGGTTCCCCGATGAACAAAATCGTCTTGGAAAATGGCTTGGGTACTGTGAAACGATCCCAACTCCGAAACGTCCATGCCGGATGCGAACCAAAAGTGATATGCAGCATCGGTATCTGCGCTCGTTGCGCTAAAAGCATAGTACCAGGTTTGAAACAGTGTCTCGGACCCTTCGGACCATCCGGCAGCATAGCCCCTTCCCCACCCTCACGCAATTTCTTGACCATCTCCACGAACGCTCTGGCACCTCCCCGTGTCGATGAACCCCGTGAAGTAATGTACCCGATCTTGTGGATAATTCTTGCGATCAACTCCCCATCCTGATGCTCGCTCACCATCGCGATGCACCCGCACTTGCGGCGATGAAATATCGGTATCAACATCCTGCCGTGCCATTCTATCCAGGTAAATCCGGTACCTTGCTTCTGTATTTCTCTAAGATGCTGTTCACCGACCACCGCAATCCTGGTCCAATGCCCTGCCAGCAACAATAGCAAATGCCCGAAACGAGTCGCTAACCAAAATAACATTCTGTCACGGAACCGCCGAACCCAGGATTTTTTCGACTTCGGCGGCACAGCTTGTTGATCGGTTTGTGCCATTGTGTTCGGTGATAGATTGTCAGCTGCCATGCGCCAACTCAAGGATTTTCCGTGCCACACGTTGTCCCGATTCGGGCTGCCCCAATTGTTCCCGAATTTTCCCTAAATTACTAATCATATCCTGCCTATATCCCTCATTGAACAGCAGCAATTCCAATTCCTTAGACACATTTTCTGGTGTTACCTGTTTCTGCAACAGCTCCTCTACAATCCTGCTGCCGGCTAAAATATTCACCATCCCTATATACGGCACCCGAACTACCCGCTTCGCAATCCAGTAGGTCAACGGATTCGCTTTATATACGATAACCGACGGAGTACCGAACATGGCAGTCTCTACCGTTGCGGTACCCGACACTACACATGCCGCCTGACAATGCGCCATGATTTCCCGTGTCCAACCCTGGAGCAGCACCACCCGGTCGTGTCCGGTAGTATGTGTTTCGTAAGCGGAAACCGGAACATTATCCGATGCCGCTACCAATGCAAAAAGCCTGGAATGTTTATCCTGTAACGCTTCAAATGCCTTTATGAATACTGGCAAGTGCCGCTCCACTTCCTGGATACGACTGCCGGGAAGTAGCGCTACTGGAATACCATCAGGCTGCAATCCTGCCTGCTCGAACAACGCCTCCTTGGAACGTGGCAGGGGAAGATCCAACAGGGGATGCCCCACAAACTCCACTGGCAATCCTGCCTCGCGGTAGATATCGACCTCAAACGGGAACACCACCGCCATGTAATCCAAAACCTGCGCTAATGTCTTGACCCGCCCGGGTTTCCATGCCCATACTTGAGGGCTAATATAATACAATAATTTCGGTTGATAAGAACTACCCGGCGGAAATCGCCTGCGGATCCGCTGTGCCAATCTAATGTTGAATCCCGGATAGTCCACCAATACTATGACCTGAGGCTTACGCCGCTCGATTTCCTCCATCAGGCGCTGATTAACCTTAGCGAAAAACCCCAGGTGCTTGAGCACCTCGAAAAACCCCATCACCGCCATCCGTTCAATGGGCACCAAAGAAACAAATCCCGCATCCGTCATGCGTTTCCCACCGACACCAAAATTTTCCGAATCAGGATGTTCCATTCTCAACGCACTCACCACATGCGAGGCATGGATATCTCCCGACGGATCCCCCACAATCATCATCACCCGCAATCCCGCTTGGGGCTGACGATTATTAACGCTGGAATTGTTGTGATTGTGATTCGATGGCATCGGTAATTTGGATGGCAAGCTCTAAGGCTTTCAACCCCTGTTCCCCGGACACTGTTTCCGGTTGGTCATGAAGCACCGAGTGTACGAAATCCCTTAATTCCAATTCAATTGCATTGGCATCTTCCGCTTCCGGTGTTTCGAATAATATCTTCAGCTTACGCTTCCCCTTTTCGATTTCCCCCAACGCCAATGTATTCGGTGCCGATTCTGCTTCCACCGGATCGGCTAACCGAAACACTTCAGTCCTGCCGGTCATAAAATCCAACGAAATATAGGAATTCTCACTGAATATCCGCATTTTCCGCATCTTGTTCTGGGAAATCCGGCTGGCGGTCACATTCGCTACACACCCATTATTAAATGTCAATCTTGCATTTGCGATATCGATGGTATCGGAAACAATCGCCACGCCGCTCGCTTCTAAACTGTGGATATCCGCATCCACCAAGCGCAAAATTATATCCAGATCATGGATCATCAAATCCAAAATCACCGCCACATCGGTACCCCGTGGATTAAACTGCGCCAAGCGGTGCGTCTCGATAAACCTCGGTGAAAACGTCTGCCCCTTGAGGCTGCGAAACGCGCGGCTGTACCGTTCCACATGACCGACTTGAATCTTCAACCCCCGTTCCCTTACAGCGGCTATTAATTCGCGTCCCTGTTCCACCGTTGCCGTGATCGGTTTTTCCACAAACAAATGACACCCCTGCCCTACCGCCTGCATCCCAATATCGTAATGTGTCTGTGTGTCCGATGCGATTACCACCGCATCCACCCGTTCAAGCAGCTCGGTCAAATCCCCAAATGCCCGGCTACCGGTTTCCTTAGCCAACGATTCCGCCCGCTGAGTTTCCAGATCGTAAATCCCAATCAACCTGGCATCCGCCACCGCAGACAAACACCGGGCATGATAAGTGCCCAATCGTCCCGCCCCAACTAAACCTATTGATAATGACATAATATTTTATACCTTATGTGTGGAATAATGTTAAGAATGCTGTCCCCCTGATGGGGAGTAAATTCCCGTGTATCGGAAAGCAAGTCAATGACGCTGGTTTGCCTTGACGCCGCTATTGCCGGCTCCGAAATTTGAAATGAAAGTGAAGCGAATAAAATATGCTGGCAATGAAACCGGCAAGCGCGATCACTAAGTAGTAAATCAGCGGGTTTGAACGAGTATCCTGGCTCATATGAAATACCAAAATTATCATGCAAACCCCGAACATCGCAGCCAAAAACACAAACAGCGTACGTAGATTTCGGCTGATCCGGGTAGTTCTTAATCGATCATGCTGATTCATAAGCATCCGTTATCTTTTTATTAATTCGTAACATATGATATTATTAAATTCAGTAAAGGTTAGTGTTAATGATAACAATTTATCTGAATATAGTCAAGTAAAATTTTTTTAAGTAAGCCGATTGAAATTCCCTTGCAAAATCGTGATTTTTTGTGTATATTAACAACATATTACTATTCTGTGCCGTCAGGTGTCAACGAATCGAGATTCCTCATCTGACGGAAACAATTGGGGACGAACAGGTTTCGACGGGATTCAAAGAGCTTGGATAAGCAAGCCGAGGGTCCGGACTCCTCGTGATTCGTCCGGAAAACTTATAAGTGCCGACGATCATTCGTACGCACTGGCTGCGTAATTAACGCAGCCCGTCCTGCTGTCCTGGTGCTTACCGTGGGATAGTTTGGGCGTCATTTTATGGTAAGCTGGCTTAAACCGGCGCCGTGACGGTTTAAGCGAGATTTTACCCGGCTGGCTCTTTAGCTTTCTTGTCTGTTGGGAAGTTTTAGGGCGAGATAAATTCGACGGACTAAGCTTGTAGAAAGTCTTTGATCTTGCTTTCCGGACGCGGGTTCGATTCCCGCCGTCTCCACCAATTACCCACAAACCGCTCATCACCGACAGTTACACCATCCATCTGTCGGTGCGTTGCGTTCGCAACTGCTAATACATCAAAGGGTTTACGATACCCTGGCGTCAACATCCCATCCTGCCAAGTTGAGTTCGATAATACGAAATCCAACAATCGTCTGCGCTCCATCACATCCTGCTGGAAGTAAAGCCCAGCCGCCTTATTCACCAGTTCTATTATCTTTACGGCCCCCACATAATTCGGCGTCCCATCCCTAATTTCCTTCACCTTCACCGCAATCTTTGCACGTTCCCCGTCCCATTCACTATACTTACTATCAAATAACCCCGCTGGCACCTTCCCATCCAGCTTATCCACATACATCTGTTCCATCCGACGCGCCAATAACCGGTCCCGCCGCAACAACTTCCCCGCCACCTGATCCCGGTATTCCCGGTCCTCACGCCCACTCAACGCCAACGCGTCACTAATCCACTCCGCCACATCCTCATCCATCCGGATCGCCCCCAACGCCGCCCCAAACTGTCGATCGATCACCTCTTCCCGTACATATTCCTTCCGGCATACCCCACCGATCTGATTGCAATGATAATACACATACTTCCCCTTCTTCCGTTCCGCAGTCAACATCCCACCACATTCCCCACACCGTACCATCCCCTGAAACGCCCACTTATTCTTCCCCTGATGCGCTACACTCTTCCTACGACCACGCCTGATCTGCTGACACCTATCCCACAATTCCCGCGATATAACCGGCTCATGCACCCCTTGGTACACCTTCCCGCCCCATACCATCTCCCCATAATAAAATCGATTCATCAATATCCGATGTATCGCACTGAGCGTCAAATATCCCCCGCTATCCCGGAACCGCACCCCCATATCAGCACACATCCTGGTAATCACCGGCAACCCATACCTACCAGTCCCATACCATTCGAACATCTTCCGGACAGCCATCGCCTTGTCAGGATCCGGCACGATCACCTTCTTCCCATCCACCAGCATATTCACATACCCGAATGGCGCCCGGGCAGGGAACACTCCCGTCGCAGCCTTCTTATGCATCCCCTTGGTAACCTCTTCCCGCAAATTATCGATATAATTCTTCGCCATCACCACCCGGATCATGTGGATAAACTTCGCATGGGACAGGCTTTCCTTGCTGATCACCTCGTTTTCCTTCACCAGATGTATCTCCAAATCCAATTCTTCCAATTTTACATAATCCGCAAGATTCCGGTACAGCCTGTCAGTCTTTTCCACTAATATCGCCTGGATAGCATGCTCTTTGATGTACTCAACCATCCTGTTGAATTCGCCACGCCCTGCCGCTTTTGCTGTCTCAATGTCCTTGAATTCCTGGACAACCTCAAATCCCTTACTACGGGCATAATCGTATAACAGATCCAGCTGAGCGGGGATCGAAAAACCTTCCCGTTCTTGCTCCTTCGAAGAGACACGAGCATAGATTACTGCCCTACATTTATCATCGGTTTGTTGAGTCATTTTAAACCTCTCGGATTGTTTTAGGCGGTTGGTAACAATATATCACATCAAATGCACCATGTCAATAGAAAAATCACGACGCCTTCGCTTCCCATTCTTTAAGGATTTTGAAGAAACCAGCGATATTGTGTACCGCTTCCTTGGCATCTTCTTGTGACAATTCTATCCCGTAATGTTTGTCCCAGAACTCGATTGTTTTCTTAATAATGTCGGTCTCATTGCTTTCCATGCTACGCTATCAGCACTTCCACTGCAACACTGTCTCCTGTTTTTTTCTGAACATTTTCCTCACCTAAATCCAATGTTTATTCTATATAGATTCTATGTAGATAATATATTGTAATACGTGCGCACGCGCGAGTAACTAAAATGGCAAATCATCGTCCTTATTTAAACCTCAGTTAACTGCTTTTCCTATTCCTATTTCTTGATAAGGTGTCTTTTGTTCTTCATCGTATTTATCCAAATCAAATTCATCGGGAATAGGCATTTTCTCCAGATGGTCATTGGCATTCCAAACATGTTCCACCGTATTTCGCACTATTTTCACCGTTCCAGTTTTCTCGTCTACCATCCGATCTCTTTCGCCGAACACGGGCGTGACGGACGTGATGATGTGTCGTTTAATCTCTATGGTTTTGATTGACAGAATGATCGGAGCGCCAGATAGTGGTAATTTTTTTTTACCATCTACCTTTTGGAGTGTAATGCCCAGACCAGAAGCCATTTCATTGAGATCGATATTCCAGCCTCGCCCAAGTCCGCTTTTCAAAATAGTACCAGGGAAAAACCAAAATTGCACGGGTTTCTCAAATTCAGCTCCGGTAGTAAGGTTTTTAAGCAGTAGAACAATCACCCAATAGCGGCAGAACCTGTTTCCCTTCATGCTTACCTGCCATTTGGGGATCACCTTGTAGATAATACCCAAGTAGCTTCCTTCAGAATACACAGGATACTTCCCACGAATGTCAGTAGTGTCGGTTGGGATTACGTCATCAGATCTATATTTATCCATCAATCACCTCACATTTTATATTAGTCAACTACAGGACTCACACTGGATTTATTGTTCTTCAGGGGAATGATCTCTGATGTGGCATTAACAGATATTTTGCATCGAAATGCTTTTCTCTGAAGTTGCTCTGACTGTTGCTCTGCCGCGGATCGGTTCAAGCCTCCATCGAATTCCATAATGGCAGCCCTCTCTTCATAAGAAGCTCGCCATTCTACTGGCCAATCATCAATTGTACCTGGCAGATCGACTTCGATCTTGCAGGTGGATTGGCATTCAGTGTGAATATGCCCCGTGGCCGGCATCTCTAATTTTCCACTATTTGACGTGGATGTTTTTCCAGCGTAGTATCTTAATAGATCGGCCAGCTTCATCTGATCTCCTTATTGTGATTGCACCGATATCACCCTTTTCACTGGTGATTTCACCTTTGTAAGACCAATAATAACAAATTCTATGGTTTACAAAGTGAATTCGGTGAATTCGGATCGCCATACTTTTCTCTACATAATTATTTAATTTATTTAATTTATTTCTTTCTTTCCACAGAGAAAGTTGGAAGTAGAATTCACCCTTATCACCATTGCTTACTAACTTCATGACTATATTCGTTTTCAAAAAGTGAAATGTGGGGGTGAAATCGGTGAATTCTCATTACCCTTGGTCTTGATTGATATCCGATTTTGGTTTGAAGGTTAAGTACATTTTTCGACCTCCGCCACTCCTTGAATTAATAACAAAGAATTTCTCCAAGTTGGGTCGCAAGTTGTTCATTCGCTGTGCGAAAGACCGTACATTGCCTTTGTACACAAAATTCAGTTTCTCCTTATCTGCCAGATCTGCAAGCTCCTTGCACAGGTCAGCATTTGTTACTTCATGTCCCTGGTTTTGCTCTTCAGCTGCCCATTTTGTCAGCAATTCAAAAATATGGTCACCCTCTAACATAAAATAAGATTGTTCGCTGGTTAGTAGGTCAAAGATAGACCTTACCTCTTCTTCAAAACCTGCTGATCGCGCAATCTTAATGGCAAAATCATAGAAATCTGCCATTCGAAAATTCCCGTTGACTATATAGTCTTGGTGAGTCTGTAGTGCCTGGATTACCTCCTGAAGATAGGAAAGGACTTCATGCCATATCAAGGATCGACTTTTGATAAGCTCATCCAAATACCTACCCTCCTTTTGGAACGATTGATACCGTTCAACGTTTATGATTAATAACCGATCAGCCACATCGCCACGTCGGAAATGTGGCGAACGAGAGTTAATAGCCAAGAAGCAATGAGTTTGTATTTCAATCAATTTGTTTGTTGTATAAAGTACCCTCTTTTTTATCAATCCACCGGTGGATACTGTGGCCAGTCTGTCATTGAGCCAATGGCATTTGTCATCAACGTTATCCAGCGCCACAAATGCTGAATTAGTGACTGCTGCATCGAAATCTTTGGAATCGCCAGTTAATTGTGTCACATTGAATTCCTCACCATGCAAGAGTTTGCCAATTTTTCTGAATGTGATCGACTTTCCAGCCCCTTGAGGTCCTATGAATGCCAAAATCGGTTTAGTCGGCATGATACTTTCAAAGAAAAGCGACAGAAACCATAATAGCAGGATCAAACTTTGTTGTTTGGCTGACGGTCCATTGGTGCTGAATTTGATCTTAGAAAAAATCAATCCGTCAAGCCACGATCCACCGGTTAGACGTATTGGTAATTCCACATGAAATGGCTGGGCACTTGGGTCATTAAGAAACAGAACACCGTCAGTTCCATTATCAACCACATCCATTGTTTTTGGGGAAATCCGATAGATTTGGTTGTCGTAATTAAACACGTATAGTGTGAACCTCACAGAATCATAATACGCAAGCCTGTACACACTCGTTTTCGTTCCATTCTTTAGGGCATATATCCGCAGGTCTTCAAATAAGTACTGGAATATCTTTTCTGATGGATTGATACCGAAATTTGACAGGAGTAAGACAAACTCTTCACATTCTGGATGAATTACCAGAAGTTTTCTTTTGGAATGAATGAAGAAGTATGTTGAATTCCTATCGTTATAGAAATTCCCTCTATTATCGAGATCTTCGCAAATAATTTTAGAGACTTCAGTATGGATTTCAAATTCGCGACGTGAATCAGTCCCCCTCCTATTTCTGCGAACAGCGCATATCTGAGAGGCGACACTTTCAAAGGTTCGTGGATAGGTTTCTCTATTGGTGATAAGCGCCTTTACTGATTCCCAAGCAGACTGATAATTTTCACCGAAGCTGCATATATAATCATCGAGGTCGGAATCAGACCCGGGCGTGGTGAAGGCTGTCACACTCATTGTGTCCCGTGCCCTCTCCACCAAAGCGAACCCGGCACCACTAATGTCATTATCGTAGCAAAGGGCTGGATGCCTGGCGATCCTATGGATGGTCTCATGGTCTGCGTTACCAATACCTCCCACAGCGCAGGCAAATAGATACCCCATTTCTTGATCCGTCATTTCTCCAAATCTTATGCAAAGCGATTGTAACTGCAGCTGATTGAACTCACCTTCCGTGACGATCAGATAGTCGTTCAGTTCCTTTTGATTTTCAGATTGGTAGGGTGTAAACAACCCATGACCGAATAAACCAGATGCTTTAAACGGTTTGAAGTAAACAATTCGCTTTGAGTACGGCTCCCGGAACCGAATGGCAACAATATCATGATGTACATCGGTATAGAAGAAGGCTATCCATCCTGCGTGTCCACGGACACAATTGACAAGCTTTTCTTGCGTTTTGACAATAATGTCCAACAAATCCTCAGGACTTGGACCCTCTGTTTTTGGAGGACGCCCTTTTTTTTCCCCCCGAGATTCCTTCACCTGTTCAACTGCGGCTTCAGCCACTTCAATTAATGGTTTGAACTGGGAATCTATATCATAGTTATTGGGAATAACACCCAGCAATGAATCAGCAACTACAGTAGGGTGAATTTCACGCTCCTGTACAAGATAATCGTGGGCATTTTTAGAGCAGTCATTATCCTGGTCGAGTAATTCTCTATGAAAATCAAAGTAGATTTTCTTCAAGACGCTGTGAAGTTCTCGCTTCAATCGTTTGTCATGCGCGATCGTTGTGATAAACTGTCCACAGTTTGGATGAAAACACTTTCCTAAAGTGTCATCATGCTTAATTGAAAATGTCTTATGAGCGCAGAACGGACATTTTGATTTTGCACCGGGAGTTATTTCAACCCCAAATTTCTCCATTACAATTTGTGATACAGATTGGGTCATAATAGATTACCCTGAAAAAATCTCTTGTCTAAAGTTTCAATGGTCAATCCTGATGAATAAGTTTCAATGCCATGTACTCTGTGATAATCTTATTTAACATAAATTATATAAAAAACGCAGTCCGATCTAAGTCTTCCTATCAGACTGCTTATCCCCTATGATAAATCATAGTGCGTTTACGCTACTTGTAACTCTGCTTTCGTCTCCATGGGCAACATTGGCGTCACCCCCGCCAATCTACGTTCCGAAATAAACCCCGTCTGAATTCGCTCACTCAGGCTTTTGTATTTTCTAACTGCATATTGTTCATCTCCTTTAGTCCATAAATGCTTCCAAGTTTTTCCCATCAAGAAACTGCTCCATAATGTATCTGTGCTCAGTCTGACTTATACCCGGCTCCGGGTGCATTTGAATATAATTCCAACTTCTACTCATTATTCACGACCTCTTTCTGTTCCTGAATGTAATAAAATATTTCCCGCTTGTCAACACTTTTTTCGAGTTTCTCAACCTCTAATATATTGTATGCTATACCTTTAGCATAAACCAAACGCTAACTAAAATGTTTACAACAACAGTTGCTATATGTATATCATCAACCTAATTTTGTGCAATTATCGAGAGAAGGTGGTATTCAATAATCGTGGGGTCGTGCCCCCCTTCCCCGGGGGGGTATTTGGGCTGCTGTGTGTGCGTGTCTGGTCGCGGTGGTGCCGGCGCCGCGGTCGCCTGGTCTCCACTGATTCGGGGATCCGGGCACCGATCCGGATTCGGTTCCGGTCCTGATCGTGTCCAGGTGATAGGGTGGAAAAGGGAGGGGATTGACCATTGATTGAATCTCTCTGATGTCTCAGAGAGGTTCATTTAGCCTGGATATTTTGGTTCCGTTATTGTGGCTTAACGGAACTTGACTTATATCTTATCCTTATTTTAACTCCGATAATTACGAAATTACAACCTTACGACATTACCAGCCAATCGCTATTTTAAGCGCTAAAATAACTTTTAAGCCTTAAAAATGATCCTTAACAGACCGATTAGCTAATGCACTCCCTTACCCGTATCTTATAAAATCCTTGTTAAATTAGGCAAAATTT
>CBDVBD010000057.1:0-18185 GCA_965372135.1 uncultured bacterium
ATGTGCCTTTGGGAATTAAAGTGACTCACAAATCTTATGCCTGGTCGCAGACGTTTGCACGCGATTTTATTCTAATTGATTACCAAATTGAAAATATTGCGACAAATTTTTTAAAGAATGTTTATGTAGGGTTATATGTGGATGCGGACGTGGGATGGGAGGGTGAGCAGCCCCACTGGCATAATGATGATATTTGCGGATTTCAACAGTACTATTATTTCGAACGTCCTAACGGCGAACCGGATTCGGCGGTGATTAATGTGGCATATATTGCCGATAATGACGGAAGACCCTATGAAATTGCATCCGGATCAAGTTTCACCACACCCGATGTTACCGGAGTACGTGTGGTTCGTGCCCCCAATCCCAGGTTACGGACATCGTTCAACTGGTGGATTTCCAACGAAAATACTGAAATTGATTTCGGTCCCTGTTGGCAGATATATGCGGACAGCTCCGAGACCGAGTGGATGCGGATCTTTGGAACTCCGGTCGGCGACCTTCACAAATACCAGGTGCTTTCCAATCGGGAGTTCGACTACGACCAGGTTTATGTTGATCAGCCGGAGTGGATTACCGCTCATCCCCAACAGTTTTTCGACCGTAACGGCAACCTGATTGAGGAACCATGGTTTCCACCGAATGCCAATGACCCCAACAATCTGGCTAATGGATATGATACCAGGTATTTGTTGTCTTGGGGACCTTTAGGAATTTTCGACCACATCGATGAATCGGGGCGACGGATATACCGTCTGAATCCCGGCGAGAAATTTAACATGACACTTGCCTATATCGGCGCTGAAAATTTCCACGACTATAACAACCCACAGACTTCAAACGAAATCATCGAGCCTGATAAATTCAATTTCGCCGATTTACGTTACAATGCCGCTTGGGCGGCTCGGGTGTATGATAACCCAATGGTGGACACCGATGAGGATGGTTGGTATGGGGAAGACGTGGGTTCCGATGGGCTCTATGCCAAGTTGGACCCCGGTTTGGACAGCGCTTATGTCACCTATTTTCCCGGCAATTGGGCGAGGCCGATGGGATGGTACTACGGTCCTGACGCTGACGGTACCGAGCAAGATGGGCGTCTTCAGCCCAATGAGGATTTGATCATTCCTGATAGTATGGAACTTATTGCGCCTGATATACCGGAAGTAGTGAGCGAATACGGTCGCTGGGACATGGGATGGATGAACAACAATGGTGTTTTGGATCAGGGTGACGGTATTCCGGACTTCACCGGTCCCCCGCCCCCGCCAATTCCCTCTATGCAGCATGAATATCCAAACACGGAAAACATCGGTGGTTTGGGATATGAGGTGCGAGAGCAGGAAATCGTGATCCGATGGTCAACCATGCCCACCGAGGATCCCGACTATCGGGATCCATTCTCCCGGATGCAGGATTTTGAAGGCTACCGCGTCTATGTTGGCAATTCGAATCTGGAAAATCAATTCTCCCTGGTGGCGGATTTCGACAAGGTAGATTACGCCTATATGAGTGAAACCGATTCCTTAGTGTCATTTCCCGATTGGCGTCCGCCGGGGGTAGCTCCTCCGGATACCGTCATCGAAGGCGTCACTTACCACCGCAGAGCTTACGGAAACAACACCGGTTTTAGCGAAATCATCGTGGATGATTCCACCTATGAATTCCTATTCCCCAACGTATCGCCGTTGTTCCCACGATGGTATAGTACTGTCGCCTATGATTACGGTGATCCCAGAACCGGCACCGAGCCGTTATCCACCGCCAAGACTGCGAACGCGGTCTATATCGCACCATCCGGAACCCCCAACTTACCGGTGAAAGTGGTACCCAATCCTTACCGAGCCTATGTGGATTACACTCGCTCTTATGCCAACGGGCTTCTGTGGGAGAACCAGGATGACGGTACCCCCGACTTCTTCCCCCAGACTGACCGGCGGATCGAGTTTATCAACCTGCCCCGGCAGTGCATGATCCGGGTGTTTACCATTGCCGGTGACCTGGTGCAGATTATTCCGCATAATATTGCCGGTGATGGTAATGTGGGTTGGGCGAGTGAGTATTCCGAATCTTGGGATCTCAATAACCGCAACCGGCAGCAGATCGTATCGGGGATTTACCTGTTCTCTGTGGAAGACAGGACTTCTGATAATGAAGGAGATATCAGCATCGGAAAATTTGTAGTGATTCGATAATATTTTTGATTTCGTACTTGCCTGCTACAAGCAGGTTTTCTTCTTAATATAGCCTTGTTACTGTCTGGCAATCTTGTCCGCCAGCTGGCGGATTCGTTGCACAATTCGTTGTCTGTCATCAGCTAATACAAAACGAGCAGGATAACCATGCGAGTTACAAACTTACCTGCGGCAAGCAGGTCTGTATGCAGGCTGAAACGACACACGTGTTTAGGTGCGATAGTATTGTCGTGCTTAATGATGGCAGTCTTTCAGGGCAAGAACGACACACGTGTCTTGATTATGGCAATGACGGCACCGCCACATCCCAAGGGCCCGGTTCGTCCGTTGGTGGCGAATCCCAATATTCAGAACCGAACCCACCGAGCCGGGAATCTGTGGTTGACGGTGCACAATTGGGGGTATTTGGGCAATGCTGAGCCCGGGGCTCAGGAAGCGGTTGAGGATCCTTGTTTCCCTGGCACCTGGGCGCCGCAAGCGGAATTTCCGGGCGGCTCCGATGTCCAGTATTTGTACCAGGCTGCGTTGTGGATCGGAGCGTTGATTCAGGAGGAGGGGTTTGAGTATCCTCGGGTATCCACCGGTACTGAGGGTTGGAATCGCGGTCAACACGAGATGTATCCTGGCGAGTCGGTAGCGGACGGGATTATTGAGCGCAGTACCCGTCCGAATTATCGGAACTGTTTCGGAGTATTGGTTAGTGACACCAATGCTGTGGCGGAGCAGGATTTTTTGTTCGCATATTCAGATACTCTTAGGGAGCCATTCTGGGTACCAAACGATAATACCGATGGTCCCCATGTCCCTTTGGGAATTAAGGTTTCGCATCGATCGTATGCCTGGTCGCAATCCTTCGCCCGGGATTTTATCCTGATTGACTATCAAATTGAAAATATCGCGTCGAACTTCCTGAAAAACGTGTACGTCGGTTTGTATGTCGATGCCGACGTCGGCTGGGAAGGTGAACAACCCGATTGGCATCAAGATGACATCTGCGGATTCCAACAGTACTATTATTTCGAACGTCCCAATGGCGAACCGGATTCTGTGGTGATTAACGTGGCATACATTGCGGACAACGACGGGCGTCCCTATAACCAGGCTTCCGGATCCACCTTTGCCTCCCCGGACGTCACCGGAGTCCGAGTAGTCCGTGCACCAAATCCCAGGCTGAGGACTTCGTTCAACTGGTGGATTTCCAACGGAAACCCGGATCTCGATTTCGGTCCTTGCTGGCAAGTCTATGCCGACAGCGCCGGCTACGAATGGATGGAAATCCTCGGCACCCAGGAAGGCGACCACCACAAATACCAGGTGTTAGCAAACCGGGAGTTTGACTACGATCAAGTCTATGTCGATCAGCCGGAATATATTGCGGCGCATCCTCAGCAGTTTTTTGATGATTTTGGAAATCTGATTGAGGAGCAACCATGGTTGCCTCCCAACGCACCTGATCCCAATAACTTAGCTAATGGGTTTGATACCCGTTATATGTTATCATGGGGTCCTTTAGGGATATTTGATCATATCGATGAAGCTGGTCGTCGGATATACCGATTAAATCCCGGCGAGAAATTCAATATGACTATTGCATATATCGCCGCTGAAAATTTTCATGATTACAATAATCCGCAGACCGGAAACGAAATCATCGAGCCCGATAAATTCGATTTCGCTGATCTGCGGTACAATGCCGCTTGGGCGGCTCGGGTGTATGACAACCCCATGGTGGACTCTGACGGTGATGGTTGGTATGGTGAAGACGTCGGTACTGACGGGCTGTTTGCCATGCTGGATCCCGGGGTGGACAGCGCCTATGTTGTTTATTATTTCGATTATCCTACTTGGCGGATGCCAATGGGATGGTATCATGGTCCTGACGCTGACGGCACCGAGCAGGATGAACGTTTACAGCCCAATGAGGACTTGATCATTCCTGATAGTATGATTCTTATTACGCCTTATATACCGGATATAGTGAGCGAATACGGTCGTTGGGACATGGGATGGATGAACAACAATGGTGTTCTGGATCAGGGTGACGGTATCCCGGATTTTACCGGTCCGCCGCCGCCGCCGATTCCTGCCATGCAGCATCCTTATCCAAACACGGAGAACATCGGCGGTTTGGGATATGAAGTACGCGAGCAGGAAATCGTGATCCGATGGTCCAAAATGCCCACCGAGGATCCTTTTTATAGCGATCCGTTTTCTCGGGTGCAGGATTTTGAAGGATACCGCATCTATGTGGGAAATTCCAATTTAGAAGACCAGTTTTCCTTGGTTGCGGATTTCGATAAAGTTGATTATGCCTATTTTAGTGCTAATGATTCCTTGGTGTCCTTTCCGGTTCCGAACCCGTTACCTCCTGACACAGTGATTGAGGGTGTCACCTACCACAGTCGTGCTTATGGCAACAACACCGGATTTAGCGAAATCATCGTAAACGATTCCACCTATGAATTCGTATTCCCCAATGTATCGCCGTTGTTCCCACGATGGTATAGTATTGTCGCCTACGATTACGGTGATCCCAGAACCGGTACCGAGCCGTTATCCACAGCCAAGACCGCCAATTCGGTATATATTGCACCGTCCGGAAGTCCAAATTTACCGGTGCGGGTAGTTCCCAATCCTTACCGAGCCTATGTGGATTACACCCGATCTTATTCCAATGGACTGCTATGGGAGAACCAGGATGATGGTACACCAGAGTTCTTTCCCCAGACCGACCGGAGGATTGAATTTATCAATCTGCCCCGACAGTGCATGATCCGGGTATTTACCATTGCTGGTGACCTGGTGCAGATTATTCCGCATAATATTGCCGGTGATAGTAACGTGGGCTGGGCGAGTGAGTATTCCGAATCTTGGGATCTCAATAATCGTAACCGGCAGCAGATCGTATCAGGGATCTATCTGTTCTCTGTGGAAGACAGGACTTCTGATAATGAAGGAGATATCAGCATCGGAAAATTTGTGGTTATTCGATAACACGTGTGTTGTTGACACGAGTGTCGTTAGTTTCGTTTTGGATTCCTGCTTGCAGCAGGCAAGTCCGCCTCAGGCGGGAAGAAGGATTTCAAATAATGTTAGTATTTGAGAAAAATCAACATAGAATTGTGGAGGAGGTCGTCTCATGAAACGATTCCTTTCCGCCAGCCGGGACACGTGTGTCGTTCACACCTGTGTCGCCCTATGCCTGGCGCTCAGCATCATCACCATAACTGCCATGACACGTGTGTCGTTGGGACAAGCCAAAGTCGGAACCACCGGCGTCCAGTTCCTGAAGATCGGACCCAGTGCCCGAGCGGTGGGCATGGCGGAAGCCTTTATCCCTGTTGCCGATGATGTCGCGGCGGTGTATTACAATCCCGGTGGGTTAGTCCAGCTGATCAACGGCGATCTGATGTTATCTTTAGTTACCCTTCCCGCAGACATCAACTACGGCTTTATCGGCGCCGCACAACCGCTGCCCCAATTGAATGCCGCCTGCGCCGTGTCGGTTACCTATTTGACCACCGATGAAATGGATGTCACCACCCCGGTGGCTCCCAACGGTACCGGAGAAACCTTCACCGCTTCGGATTTTGCCTTTGGTGTCACCTATTCCCAGCGTTTGACCGACAAGTTCTCGGTCGGCGGCACGCTGAAATTCATCAATGAATCCTTAGCCGATAAAAGCGCTACCGGATGGGCTGCTGACGTGGGAACGTACTATGATACCGGTTGGAAAGATCTGTCTTTGGCGATGAGTATTACTAATTTTGGTCCCGATATGGATTTTGTCAGTTCTCCTTTCCCGTTACCCATCAATTTCAAATTTGGGGCATCGATGCCAGTGATGAACCGGGATATGCATCGGTTGATTGTTGCAGTGGAAGGAAGTCATCCCAACGACAACTTAGAGCAAATTGCCTTTGGGGTGGAGTACGGATTCCACGGAATGGCATTCTTAAGATTGGGCAAAAAAGTGAATGGTTGGAAACGCAGTACCTGGGAAGAATACCAGGAAGCGATTGACCCCAGCCAGCAATTTGTCCAGGATATCAAAGAAGATCCATACATGGAATATCCGGTGATTGACGAGGATGGAAAGATATGTTTACACGGTGCTTCCATCGGTGGAGGTTTGAATTTCACCAACATTGGACTGCGGGTAGATTACGCATACACGTCTTTCGGATTTTTAGGTCCTCTACACCGTTTCACATTGGCTTATAGTTTCCGTTCACTTTGGTAATCCTACTTGTCGGATGAGTCCGACCTGATAGGTTTTTTTGGATTGGAGGATTCGACGCATGAATACTCGAACAATTTTTATCATACTTCTGACTTGTGCCTTCGCCGGGATTCTACTTTGGAGTGGTTGTGGAAAAATGGAGGGCGATACCATTCCCAACCAGCCTCCTAATGTCCGGTTCGTCAATATTCCAGTGAACGGTGATACCTTTAACTACGCACCGGTAGTCTATTGGATTGGTGACGATCCGGACGGGTTTGTGGAGTATTATTCGTATGTCGATGATACTACAGCGGAGGCTCGGGAAAACCCGGTCCAGTTCATACAGAATGTGGATCCGTCGCGATGGATAGACACGGTTGCAACCGAAGCGACCATCTATTTGTTGACCCAAACAGGTGATACCACAGAACACACTTTCTTCATTCGTGCCACGGATGATGACGGTGCGGTTTCAGTCTTTGATCCGGCGCAACATATCCGAACTTACTACCGAACTAACCAGGCACCCTACACCCCGGAAATTAAGTGGGAAGAGTGGCCCGATGACAGTTTCGCCACTGTTAACGTGGTCCATGATACCCTGTTCTGTATAGACACCTTGAGCACTAATTGGGGTGGAATTGGTTTCATCTGGCGTTCCAGTGATCCTGATGATCGCGAATTGAACATCATTCCGTTAGATTTCAACTACTACTTAGTTGACGAAGACGATAACATTGTTCATGGATGGTCCCTTCCAGATTCCGTATGGACGAGTGATCAGAACCTAACAGTTTTCAATTTGGAGACCGGGTGGTATACCTTGTATGTGTGGGCACGTGACGATGGATATACAACCAGCGATTCAGCGGGACAAATTTCGTTCTACGTGATCAGGCCTGAGTTCGATCGTCATATTTTGATGTATGATGAAACCAAAGACGTTGGACCTGGCAATTATGATGGACTAGCGGTCGATGAATTCTATCGGGCGTTGTTAGATAGCATTCCTCAGGAGACTTTAATACCTCAAGCTCGCTATACAATGGATGGCGTCGACGTGAAATTTTGGGATAATTCAACGCTTAACAACCCGATTCCCTATGAGTTAATCCACCGTTACGGTTTAGTGATTATGTATGATGAAGATAGGGAACTTAGTGGAGGTTACATAGAAGCACTCGCATACAGAGCACAAATATTGTCCGATTACATGGACATTGGTGGAAATGTGTGGATCATCGGACGGAAGTTGTTAGTGGGAACTTTTGGAATACACAGTGGACCTATTCCACAGGCTGACATGCCGGGTCTGCTGGTAAATTATTTCGGATTGAGTGGTGGTGTCGGTGCTCATTGGCCTGAATATCTTACGTTTGAGTTTATTGGCGCCATCCCGGCTGTGGCGGGTTTTCCATCTCTGGAAACAGATCCTACTGTCACACTCCCGCCACCATTTAACCAAGATTCAACGGTTTCCGAAGTGGATGTGGTGGATCGACGGATTTCCGCTATACCTTCTTTCTACAATTTCACATTTACCACCTATTATTATAATTCCATCCTTGCTAGTTCACAGGATACTGTGTTCGGAGAAAATAGTCTGGTAATTGACACCATCATAACGAATTATGAGCACCTGCCATGGGCTTCTGATTCCGAATGCTGGATCATCACAGAAAACAGTGGATTGATGGAAGTTTTCCAGGTTGAGAATGTCACCAAGGGTGTAGAAGGTGAGTTGATTAATTTCCTGACAGATGTCATTCATGTCAGTTATCCTGTTGGGGAACCATGGGAGTCATCAGATGTCCTGTCGGTAGATTATCGATTCAATCCGTATAGTACTTCCGAGTTCCACTTGAGACCCTGCGGAGTATTTAAAATTGCCATGGATAACCAATTTAATTTCCTCTACCGGTCATCAATCAATACATTCCCATTGTATCCTTTGAAAAAAACGGTTGTTGATCCCCAGACAGGAGAAGTGACACATCCAGTTCAGGATTTGTTTTCAATTATGTTGATTCTGTTTTTCTCACCTTATCTGTAAGATTTTTTTGAACAAGATATTTCCAATGTCGAAGGTCGGATCATTATCCGACCTTCGTTTACTCTGGGGGAATTGGGGTATCGTCTCACGAAGGTTGATGATATTTCTGGGAATTGCCGTTCTCTATCTATTGTTGTTCTTGAGTGTGAATCGGAATGGGTTTTGGACGCTGGACAATGGATTGAAGTACTTAGCAATAGGTTATCAATCAGCCAGTCCCTATGCGTCACTGAATATTTCCATCCAGGAACCTGAAATTGACCCCTGGCAGCAAGCCACACCCCTAATTTCGCCCTTTGTACACCTGCAGGATGACAAGATTATCCCTGTTTTTCCGCCGTCATTCATCGTCGGCTCAGCGGTGGCATGTCGCTTGATTGGGTCCGGTGTTCTATACTGGATTCCGTGGGTTGCTGCCGTATGCATTCTGATCGTAATGATATATGGTTTTAAGGAACGCTTGCCCGAAAACATAACTGCAGCGGTCATTCTTGCCTTAGCCTCACCTTTAGCCTTTTATGCGTTGACCTTGTGGGAACATACCCCGTCAATTTTGTTCTTATTGATAGGGATTGCATTAACGATTCATGGCGACCAATCGACATCGTTGTGGCGGTGGTTTATCGGGGGGTTGTTATTGGGAATGTCGGGGATGCTGCGTTTGGAAGGATGGGTGATTGCTTTTGTGTGGATTGTGGTATCCTTTCAATACAGAAATAGAGTAAGATGGACTGCCATGCTCTTGGGAATAATTCTGGCAGCGATATTGTGGATACTTGGGAATTACTTTTGGACCGGGAATGGACTGCCGCTGCAATTCAGCGAAAATTGGTCTATGTATGGTGCCGCCGAGGGGCAATCGGGAATCTTTAATTGGTTAGGTGTCCGTTGGGAGTCGATTGTTAATCTACTTTTCGCGGCTCACCCCAACGGATCAATCAATCTCCTGCTGAACTTGATCTTGATTTCAGGAGTGTTGATTATTATTTTAGAGAGGAACACCAGGGTTGTAACGGCTGGATTTTGTATTATCTTGGGCACCTATGTCACTTTTCTACTCTTTTTATGGCAGCTCAGCCATCCGATTGCCGGTACTGGATTTACCGGAGGGTTGTTGTGGTGTTGTCCCTGGGTGGTTTTAGTCCTTCGACCGCCGGTGGATCATCGATTAGGGAAGAGGCTATGGATTGCGGTATGGTTGTCTGTAGGGTTGATTATCTTAATTACTCCAATCAGCCGGGGGGTGCATCTTGGCCCTCGAATCCTGTTGGGAGTAATACCGTTGTTGGCGTTACTATTATCCCACCGACTGTCACTGCCTCGAACGTCCAAGGTATGGATGATTTCTGCATGGATATTGGTGGGATTGACGGTATTATATCAGGTACGGGGGATTGAGTTATTGGCGCGCCAAAAAAGTCTTAACGCCGAGTTGAATCAGCGTGTATCGCAATTGGAAGACACTGTAGTTGTCACCGATTTATGGTGGCTGCCGTGTGATTTGGCAAGGACTTGGGACACCCATCGCCTGTTTTATATCTCTTCCCAGCCAGTATTTCGCGATCTACTCTACCACATGAAAGCCTCCGGAAGCGAGCGATTTGTATATATTAGCGAATCGCCCGCCATTCTTACTAAAGTAGATTTCCCAATCATTGTGGATGAACATTTGGAGTGGGATGGGGGAGAACGCGCTCCCATAATAGTGGAACGGATTGTACTTAATGACAACGATGATGCCTGGGCGGGATTGGCTAATCAGGTGGGGATTACTCAAGCTCAGGCGGGAAATTTAGAGCGGGCGCTACTGCCTTTCGAATCTTCCGTTAGGTGGAAATCGAATGATCCTGATGCCTGGTACCGATTGGGGACCATCAAACTGCAGGTTTGGGATGAAGATGGTGCCCGGGATGCGTTTGAAACTGCGGTGAAAATTGACTCCGCACATGAGCGTTCCGTAAAAGCGCTGCGGCGGTGGCGGAATTTAGGTCCTTGATGTGGTTATGGGATGGTATCGGGTAATGTGTCGGCAGGCGGGTAGTTCGGTAATGGTGGGATGGATGGATCGATCGAATATGCTGTTTCCCATTGTTGTAACGCTTGGTCGGTGTGTCCGGTGGCAGCCAGTACAACTGCTAAATTGTATCGATACATCGACCGGGATGGCGCTAAATCTACCGCTTCCTGGAACAAAACCGCTGCCTCTAAAAATTTTTCTGCTTGCGCCAAATAATACCCTTGCCGGAACACGGATTCCGCCAAATTGATTCTTGCGTCATTGTAGTACGACTTCAACGCTAAAGCCTTACCAAACCACCGCGAGGCTTCTTCATTATTCCCCTGATGAAGCGCCAGCGCTCCTAAGTTGTTCATCGCCATAACGGATTCAGGATGTAGCGTTAATTCGCGTTGATATTCCTCTTCAGCCGCTTTGAAATTATTCTGCCGGTAGAAGCTTACCCCAATATTTAGGTGTACCTGTTGGTAATTGGGGTCCAATTCAAGCGCCTGCTGATACCTTTCCCGAGCTTGGGTATATCGATCTAATTTCAAATAAGCGTTACCTAAACTGAAATGGGTCTGAGCATCCGCTTCTTTTGAGAATCCATAGGGATTCCACCAACACAGGAAATAAAGCAATACCACACCACCTATTACCGCCCCCGATTGTGCCAATTTTTTCGTACGAGCCCAGTCAGTAAGTTGAACCACCAATGCCGCTGAAAAGAGTATCATCCAAGGTACTATCGGCATCCGGTATCTTGCAGTGATGAAGAACAGGATCACTCCCAAGGTGTAGCTCAATATAAACCACGTCACAATTCGGGATTTCTTGTTCTTCTTGTAGGTTGTTATTGCCCCCAATAATCCAAGCGGCGCAATCAAACCAAAGCCTAACCACAACAGTCGTGAGAGTGGCTTTGACTGGCTGGAAAAGAAATATATATTTCGGTTGTTGCTGATTTCGAAGGCGTTGAAGAAAAGATGGGTCTTTCTGATGGTGAGCCAAAGCCAATCAAATGGATGGCTGGAAATCCAGTTTAGCCCTTTTCTGAGGTAGTGGCTGGAAACCTGCCCCGGTGTCAGGGGTTTCCCGGCTTCTTGATCGGCTAAATACTTGGCATCCTCCAGTTCCCAGGTTTCCCCAAATTGGGGGAGAATGGCATGTGCTCCGGTGGCTTCCGGGTTGTTGCCGATGTAGAAATTCACCCCGCCTTGGGTGGCGATTAACACCCATTCTCCGCCGCCGATCCGGTTAGTCAAAGTCACCGGAAGTATGGGGATGATTATGCCTAAACCTACCGCGATTAGATTGCTGATTCGGCGACCCATTGATAATTGTTTGCTTGTTGTCCATAATACCACCAGCACTACCGGAAGTAGTATCAAGATATTGGGTCGTGCTATGGCGGACAATCCGATCAACAATCCAATTAATCCCCATTGCCAATATTTCCCATTAGAGTGGTATCGTACTAACAACCATAGGATCACAAGGTCCAGGAACACAATCAATGTGGTGATTAGCAGTTCCCCAGCGAAATATATCGATAAGCAGTAGAAGGTGTACACGATCCCTGAAATCCATCCTGCTACGGCTCCGAATAGCCGTCGTCCCAAGCTCCACAATAACCATACTGTCAGGGTGGATAGAAGAACCTGTAAGACCCGTGGAGGCAGGGGTCTATCACCGAACAACTTATATGTTCCACCTAAAAGCCAGGGATACAGTGGCGCCCTGAAGAAAGGAAGATCGCCGGGATCACCAGATGCCACCCGGTTTGCCCATTGATGGTGGTAGGCGGCATCTACCGATGGAGCTAAGGTTTGCGGCGCATCGCGAATTTCCAGGATATATCCCATGCGGATTAAAAATGCCACTACCAGGAGCAGGATCAAAGCTATGTGTGACCTATTAACTGGCATGGGTGAAAATTGCTCTCAAAGTAAGAAAGCCCTTGATTTTTATTCAGAAATTTCGTAAACTATACTGCATAATGAGGGATTAAAGGTATTCACGTTGGGAGGCGCGATCCTTCGCTCATTCCCTAAAAAAGTTTCTCACCATAATATAACATCTTCAAAGGAAAAATCCAACTAAATTTCCGTAAAGCTATCTCTGATTTTATTTTGCTGATAAACTTTCAAATTTAACCATACAGGAGTATTCTATGAAGAACTGGTTACAATGTATTTGTTTAGGGTTACTGGTTTTTGCAGTTGTTGCATCTGCCGACCAGGGTATTTCCGAACCGTTGCGTCAGGAAATTGAATCGCACGGACCGGATGGCTGGGTGTCAGTAAATGTGATACTACACGACCAAGTTAAGTTGTCGTACCTTCTTCCTAAAGTCGAAGGTATGGATCCCTGGACACGGCGGCAGTACGTGGTTGATTACCTGCGGGATTTCACCGAATCCAGCCAAGCGCGGATTCGAGGCTATCTCGATGCCAAGATGAAAACAGGTGATGTGGAACGTATGACGGTTCTGTGGATGTGTAACGGGCTGATTTTGGATTTGAAAGCGTACTTGATTGATGAGTTGAGGGTACGGTTTCCGGAAATCCAAAGCATTGATCTTAATGCACCGATTCCAGTGGAATATACTATCGATCCAGCACCGGAATCGGGCAGGGATGATTTGGATGACATCTCATGGGGGGTGGAAGATATTAACGCACCGGACGTGTGGGCTTTAGGGTTCAACGGTGAAGGCATCTTGATCGGCAACTTGGACACCGGTGTGGATATCACCCACCCGGATCTGGCGGATCGGATTTGGGTGAATCCCGGTGAGGATTTGAATGGTAACGGAACAATCGATCCCAGTGAAATTAACGGAATCGACGATGACGGTAACGGTTACATCGACGATTTCTACGGCTGGAATTTTAGCGCTAACAATAACCAGGTCAACGATACAAATGGACATGGCACCAAGACCGCCGGTGTGGTGTGCGGAACCGGTTTCGGAGGTGAACAGACCGGGGTTGCGCCCGGTGCCACGTTGATGGTATTGAAAAATTCCGGCGGTGGGGAAAGTTCCTACTGGGAAGCCCAACAGTATGCAGTAGCAAACGGCGCCAGGGTGATTACCAGCTCCCTTTCTTATAAATGGCGTTTCAATCCCAAACCCAATTATGCGGTGTTCCGTCAGAATGCGGAAATGGAATTGGCGGCGGGATTAGTGCATTCCAACTCAATCGGGAACGAAGGTGATAACCAAAGCACCGATCCCATTCCCTTCAACGTATCCACTCCCGGCAACTCCCCCAGCGGTTGGCTGCATCCGGATCAATTACTGATCGGGGGCACAGCTTCGTTGGTAGCGGTAGGGGCTTTTGGTTCCAATCATGAGATCAAAAACTACTCGTCCGTGGGACCTTCATCCTGGTATCTGGATGATATTCTGGCGTTGGCGCCCACCTATCCCTATCAAGCCACCTGGCCCACTGAATATAACGATTATCCGTATCAAAGCGGGGCGCAGATGGCGCTTCTTAAGCCGGATGTATGTGCTCCCACCGATGTACAGACCACCTCCATTGGGGGTGGATATTCCGCAGGATTCAACGGCACCAGTGCAGCAACCCCGCATGTAGGAGGATGCCTGTGCTTGCTGTTATCGGCGAATCCCTTGCTGACCCCAGGCGAATGTTCCGAAGCTCTGCAAACGACCGCTCGGGAAGCCGGCACCCCCGGTAAGGATAACTATTACGGTGCCGGAATGGTGGATGTGTATGCTGCGGTACTGTCAATCTTGACCGATGTGGGAACAGTGATGGGAACGGTGAGGGATTCAGTCACTGCAGAACCGATAGCCTTAGCGCAGGTAGCAGTTCAAGGGACGGCGGTTTCCACCACAACCAACGATTCCGGACATTACGAATTGCTGGTGTGGGCGGACAGTTTGGTGACATTGGAAGCATCCGCCTTTGGATACTTTAGCCGAGAAGCACAGGCTACCGTGGCAGTCGGTGAAACTCTTACGGTGGATTTTGATCTACCCATTTCTCTGCAAGGCACCTTGGCAGGCTGGGTGTTGGATCAATGGGGGCGCCCGTTGGAAGGTGCGGAAGTGGATGTGGTCGAATATCCGATTACACCGGCAGTGACCGACAGCATAGGATATTTTGAACTTGATCTTCCTTCCGGTCAACTATTTACGATAAATGTAACGGCGACCGGTTGGGAGACGGTTACTGATCAGGTGATTCTCGAGGAAGGTCAGGTGTTGTACCGGACATATATTATGCCACTGTCCGAAGAAGCCGAACCCACTGGTCCCGATGCCTATGGATACTACGCTTACGATAATATTGATGTTAATGAGTTGGCACCGGTGTACGAGTGGATCGAAATCGATCCCAACGAGGGCGGTCCGGGAACGGAAATCTTCATGACGGAAGACGACGAAACCCAATTCTTCGCACTGCCTTTCGACTTCACCTATTACGGCATGTCCTACGACTCGATTTCTGTGTGTGGTAATGGGTGGATTGCAATGGGAATCGATGATACTACCGAGTTCAGCAATTCTCCCATACCCGATCCTGACGGACCGGAAGCCATGGTGGCGCCGTTTTGGGAGGACCTGTCACCCCAGGACACCATGGGGACCATATCTTATGCCTATCTTGCACAAGAGCATGTGTACATCGTGGAGTGGAATGGTGTTCGACAGTGGACTCCAGTTAGTGCGTTGGAGACATTCCAGGTCATTTTCTATGATCCCCAGTACTATCCCACCCCGACTGGCGACGGGGAAATCATGTTCCAATATGCCCAGGTCAGTGATCCCACTGAATGCACCATTGGCATTGAGGATTCCACGGAAACTATGGGATTGCAGTTGTTGTGGGACAACGTTTATGCTCCGACCACACCCACATTAAGCGCTGAACGGGCGATCTACATCACTACTCGGACTTCGGAAGCAGTAACCGGTGCAATTTCCGGTAATGTAATATTGGATGGTCCGGGATCGGTGGAAGATGCTCAGGTGTTCGCAGGGATCTACACCACCAATCCTGCCTCCAACGGTGATTATGTGCTGACTGAATTACTACCGGGGTTGGTGCAGGCTACAGCACGGGCTTATGGATATGTCGATTCGTCGATGTGGGTGGAAGTGATTGCTGGAGATACCTTAGAAGGGATCGATTTCACCTTAGACTATTTGCCGACACCGTCGAACCTGGTGGGAACATTGGTGGACCCCACGGTGAGATTGGAATGGAGTGCTTGTGATACCACCGGTCTGCCTCAATGGGATTTCATCGGATATTCCATCTACCGCGATGATGTGGTGCTGGATTCCACCGTCACCGATTCCGCGTACGTGGACACCCTAACTGAAAGCGGTATATTTGAATACTACATCCGAGCTCGTTTTGCACAAGGAACCAGCGATTCCACCAATCACGTCAGCGTGGAATTCACCTCTGATGTTGGAAGGGATAAATTTACACACATTCCTGCCGAACCTTATCTGGCACAGAATTATCCCAATCCGTTCAATCCATCCACCTATATCCGATTCGGCGTTACGGAAATCGGTCGATACCGGATGGAAGTGTATAATGTGTTAGGACGGCGCGTTACGGTATTGATGGATGGGAACCTGGTTCCGGGGCACTACCGAGTAAACTGGGACGCGGATATCTATCCTTCCGGGATGTATTTCTACAGGCTGGAGTCGCCCAGCGGCACTCAATTTGTCCGGAAAATGCTGTTGATAAAGTAGCTGAAAAATTGAGCGGAAAGGCATGGGTCAAATAGGTATTTAATGTGTAAAAAAACATAAAAACCAAAAAAAAAGCTTGCATGACAAAAAAATGTCCTTATATTTATTCAAATAGGGAGACATAACATATTTCTTAACGTATTTCAATCCAAAAAATATATTAAAAGTTGTAACATGAAAGGAGGTGATGACGCGTCCTTCTGTTCAGGTATTGTGTCCATTATAGTATGCAATATCCGGGAAAGAGGAACAAAAAAACGTCACCATCGCAAGTTTAAACTAACCTTTTGTGAAACATTTGTTTGTGAGCTGTTAACTGTTTTTCGCTAAGAAACAAAAAGCGAAAGCGAGGAGAGGTTATGAAAAGGATAATTGTGGCTTCGATTCTTTGTATGGTGTTGCTTTTGGCGGTGACAACTGTCTGGGCGAATCCATACAAGGCAAAAGAAGTCTCCGATCAAATTAAAACGACGGACATCGCACCCCCGGCTGGTCCGGTGACGTTGTATCCACCAATGGATGACCAGTGGGATGTGCTATTTTTCACCAACGCAGGTCAAACCACTGGTGACAACCAGTTGCTGGGTGTGGAATATGCTGGCGGTTTCTTTTGGGCAACCGGTGGAAATGCCGGTGTTGATCCCAACAAAATCTACAAAATCGACAATGGTGGGAACTTGGTGGGAACATACGATCAACCAGCGGCAGCAACAGGCTGGGGTTTCCGTGATCTTGTTTGGGATGGAACCTATCTTTATGGTTCACCTGACAATGGTACCGTATACGCATTTGATCTGACTGGTACTATGGTACCCGGCAGTAATATTAACGGTCCAGAAGGCCCCAACCGGGCGTTGGCTTATGACCCAGCCACTGATCACTTTTGGACGCAGAACTTTAGCGGACCGATTTACGAGTTCGACAGAACAGGAGTTGTTAGTTACACCGGTCCCAGCGGCGCTCCGGCAGCTTACGGCATGGCATGGGATGATGTGGATCCGGCTGGTCCGTGGCTGTGGATTCATTGTCAAGCCCCTGATCCAGGCGGTCCGAATGGTTGTACTATTTACCAGTACGATCCTGTAGCGCACATTCTCACAGGGGTTACATACAACGTTCCATATATTGGAGGATCCACAGCACAGCTTGCCGGTGGTCTGGCATTTACTGATGAATTCGACCCGACTTTTTGGACGATGGTTGGTATGACTCAGGGAACACCTGATGACTTGATCTTCGTACAGGAAATGTACGACGCAGCGCCTGGGGGATCACCAGCAGCGCCGAGTGCTTTTACTGTATCAGATAATGGTGCTACTTTGATGGCATCTTTGGATTGGACCAATCCCACTTTGACTGTTAGTGGTCAAGCCTTGACCTCCATCGACTCGGTCGTCATCAAACGTGATGATGTTTTCCTGATTGCTTTCACCGCAGTGACACCGGGTCAGGTAATGTCGCACGACGATGCGACTATACCCGCGGCTGGAACCTACGATTACTCCGTGTACTGCACTAACGATTCCGGTGCCGGTATTCCTGCGAATGGCAGTGCTTGGATCGGACCGGACGTGCCATTTAATGTGACCGATCTGTTGATGACTCCGGGTGCTAACTTTCAGATGGAAGCTACCCTGACCTGGATCAATCCAACCTCGGGTGCCCATGGTGGTTTCTATCCCGGGATCACGGGTTACACCATCTTTCGTGATAGCGACGAAGGTCATACTGCCACCTTCGATCTTCCCGGTACACATACCAGTTACCTGGACGAAACTATTCCTGATCCGGATTACTATTGGTACGATGTCACCGCGTACAACGCCAGCGGTGATGGATTCACCGCCACTTCCAATACCGGTTGGGTAGGCATTCCGGAAATTTGGACCTGGGAAGAAATCACTTATGATTGGTTCGACATTTCCGGTGTTGGTACTTTTATCCCATTCACTGACGATAGTAAC
>CBDVBD010000058.1:0-17510 GCA_965372135.1 uncultured bacterium
TATCTCCCGCAGTTGCTCATCGGTCTTCCCCGGGCAGTACACCACTTCCGAAAACCCGCAACGTTTTTCTCTATCGTGGTCCAGATTGCTGTGATTTATATCATCATGATTCGGCACGCTTGATAACCTCCTGCATCACTTCGCGAACGGATATATTCTGCTCGTGCGCAATCCGTTTGCATTCCTCGAATTCCGGCACTACCTCCACCCTATCAGGGCGCTCGATGCGCTTCGCTTTGATATCCCCCCAACCAGTCGTGACCGTTACGTTTGACCTGGGAAGCACCAACCTGCGGACGGTGTGTAACCGAACCCCAATGGTGCTGGAATGCTGAAACATCACGCTGGACAACCTGCCGGCGTCGCCTTTTCGGCACACCACCGTCAACCGAAAACCGGTTCGTCCTTTTTTCATCATCACCGGCATTAACGTCACATCCAACGCACCCGCCTCCCGAAGTACATCAGCTAACTCGGATAACGCCTCCGGGGTATCGTCGTCGATGTCGCTCTCGATAACATCCACTTCCTGGGACAGCCCTTCCAAATCCATGTCTGCTAAGAACGCTCTGATAATATTGGGCATGCCTTCCAGATCTTTGCTCCCGCGACCCGATCCCACTTTCCGTATCACCATCGGTCGCCCGCTCCAGTCGCCTTGGGTCAATGCTGTCAGGATTGCCGCTCCGGTTGGGGTAGTTAATTCTTTATCCTGATCCAACCGCACCACCGGATGCCCGATCAATAATTCCACTGTGGCTGGCGCCGGTACCGGCAGCTCGCCGTGAGCGCAGGTTACCGCCCCTCTGCCCACCGGAATCGGTCCGCAGAATATCGCATCGATATCCAAAAATTCCAACGATATCGCCGTCCCTAAGATATCCACAATCGCATCGGTGGCACCCACTTCATGGAAGTGTACCTTTTCCACCGGAATCCGGTGCACGGTGGCTTCGGCATCCGCCAACCTTCGGAATATCGACAATGCGCGATCCTTCAGCCGTTGCGGAAAATCCCCCTTTTCGATAATCGCTTCAATATCAGCAAGATTACGGTGTTGATCGGATTCTTCGGTGCTGACCCGCAGCTTTCCGGCAGCAATTCCCATCGCATATTCTTCCCGTTCGAACGTAATCTCAAACCCATCTAATCCGGTGGAACGCAAGCCCTGGTCAACCGCATCCACCGGCACTCCCAAATCCAATAAAGCCCCCAAAATCATATCACCCGCTGCTCCCGCCACCGGATCGAAACATATCACTTTCAAATTGTTACTCCGATTGGTCTAACATCGCATTCATACTGCCGCTTTTAAATCCCGCCAAATCCAACGACACGAACAAGTACCCGAGGTCCTTCAGCTTGTCCGTAATCTGCTGTCGCATACCGTCCGATAACATCAGCGGTATTTCTTCCTCTTCGACTTCGATCCGAGCCACCGGATGATGATCCCGCACTCGCACCTGCCGAAAACCCTGTTCCAGCAGGAAATCTTCCGCCGCACCCACTCGAAGCAGCTTATCCTCAGTGATTTCGGTGCCATAAGGGAATCGGGACGCCAAACAAGCCCGTGCTGGCTTGTCCCAGGTCGGCAAACCGGCTTCCTTGGACAGTTCCCGGATATCAGCCTTGGTCAATCCAGCCTCCATCATCGGACTGGGGATTTCGATATCTTTCAAGGCTCCCAATCCGGGTCGATGGTCGCCGGGATCATCGGCATTAGACCCGTCCAGCACATGTTTAATACCGTGTTTATTTGCCACTTCCCGCAGTTCCTGATAGAGCGACTTCTTGCAGTGAAAGCACCGGTCCGGTGGATTCTCCCGAAATCCAGGCACTCCCAACTCATCAGTGGGCATCTCCACCCATCTCACACTCAAGGATTCCGCAAATTGCTGTGCTTCCTTAAGTTCCCTGGTTGGATAGGTCGGTGAGGATGCCGTCACCGCCAACACGGATTCTACCCCTAAAACCTGCACCGCCGACCACAGGAGAAATGTGCTGTCAACCCCTCCTGAGAAACCGATGGCGACAGACCCCAATTCTCGTAGCAATTCGCGAAAATTCCGCTGTTTTTGTTCGAGTTCTTGCCGATTCTTTTGCATTTCTTTACAATAAATTTCGCTTTTTTCGGTGTTACATGCCGTTTTGTTCGTGTAACCACTTCACAAAATCTTGTTTCATGGGATCGGAGATGGTGTGTCCGACGGGGTAGGTGAAGTAGGTCACCTGTACCCGGTTGTCCTCCAACAACTCACGAGCTTCTTCCCCATTATCGGGTGTAACCACCTGATCGTCATTTCCATGCCCGATATATACCCTGATGCCTTGATTATGCATTTCTTGCAGGCGTTCCGTAGTGGCAAATCTGTCTATTATCCAACCACCAAAGGCAGCATATCCGGCAACGATATCCGGTCTCATCAGTCCCATCAAATGTGCCGCCCAAGCCCCTTGGCTGAAACCCGCCATCCAGAATTTGTTCCCTTCAATATTGAAACGTTCCATCATATCCTTCGACACCTGCTCGATCCAATCAACCGTCATTTGAGCACCCTGGTTAAACGTCTGGGGATCCTCGGAGGCAATGGATGGGAAATATTGAAACCCACTCTGTGTATCTTTAATGTAATAAGGTGCTTGCGGAGCGGCATAGATGAAATTCAGGGTGTCTAAATCATTCGCCAATTTGATAAATCGCCGGGAATTGCCGCCGCGACCGTGGAGCAAAATAACCAGCGGGTATGCCCGCTCTGGATTGTAGTTAGCTGGAATACGTACCCAATACGGCGCCAGTTTTGCTTGCTCCGTGTAGAGCCCCTTAATAGATTCCTTACCGCTTTCTACGGCAAGCAATTTGTCGATCAAATCCAAAGCTTGTTTGTATTTGGGAAGGTCGCGAATCGTCTCAAGGTCGGGGTCTTTCTCGGTATGAGGACGTCCCCGCCAACCCGCCTCCACCGCATCTAACAACACGTCCGCTGCCTCTTCCGGCTGCCCGTTTAACGCTAAGGTACACGCCCAGTTGTACCAGGAAGAATAATCGGAAGGCTGGGCTTCCACCCATTTCTGGTAATACTCCGCCGACTTCGCCCAATCCTTGTTGCGGTATGCTGTATTGGCGATATCCACATACGAAGATCCCCCCGGTTCTACCGCCATCGCAGCCACCGCTGCTAACAACCCAATGACAAGCAACGCTTTCATCCGTGGAATCATTTTATATCTCCTATGTAAAAACAAATTTCTCCCACAGTTACGGTACGGCAACCGTAAGATAATCCATGGCAATCACACGGTATGCCGGGTGATAGGCTTCCCGGTATATTTCACTGTGATGCACCACCGGCAAGCCGTGATCCGTCATGGTCTGCAAGTATACATAGGCTTCCTGCCCATGAAACGGCAGGATACCCTCTTCAATCGCCAACATCACCTGCTGCCAGTAATCCACAAACCTAACGGAATCACCTGTAACGGTTTCGGCAGTCTTTACCATGGCTTCCCACAGGTTGTCCGGGTCCAATTGATTGGCTTTAAACGACCGCAGGTTGACGCGAATCATGGAACTATCAGGCGTAATCAATTCCCACAAAAACATATATGCATCCGGATTCACCTGTTCCAACTCGATATCGAGATATCGTCGGGCTGCTTCCGGATTGTCGATGATATGCTTGACCCCGAATTCACCCTGGTAGAGCATTTTATAGACATCCTGCACCTGCATCAAGGGATACCGGGTCAGGTGATCCTGGATCAGGGTAATCAGGGGTTGAGAATAAGAATTTCCTGCCATTATAAAAAACGCAGCGATCCACAAATATATTCGGCACATAACCGTCCTGGCTCATTCATATTTCTTCATATCTTATAATTTAGCAAATTCCTGGATAGCAGTCAAGTTGAAATGTACTAATTATAAAATCTGACAGATAGGAACCCTATCGGTGTTACTATTCCTATCCATAATGGTTCCAAATTATCATGCTATTTTAGCCAAAAGTTGGGAAATATCATATGAACGCCGCCGGAAACCGGTGAAAAATCCGGTTGACTATTTGTACGGAATTGCTTACTTTCATATGATTGAGTCAAAATCTGATTTTGGTGATGATACTATATGGACGCTTTGGAGGATATAAAATACTCCGCGAAACCAACTGGAATTACCTGGTGGATTGGGTTGGTATTGTTAGTGCTGATGGCGGTACTGCTGTTCTTTACTAATCTGGGAAACCCGGACTTCTGGAGCGATGAGGTACTGTCGAAGGTTAAGTTCGCTAACTTCTTTGACAACCTGAAACAGATTGCCACCGATATCCACCCCCCCGTTGTATTCGATATTATCGTGGAGCTGGAACGCATTGTGGGGTTCGGTTAGCCGGGCACAGCCTCCGGGTCTGGTTATGCAGACCATCCTCACGGAGCAATCTGTATCGTCCTAACCATTTGTAGAACTTGGTTCTGGAGCGTCCTAGCATGCGGCAGACTTGGGTGACGCTTCTTCGTTCTTCAAAGAGTTTGATGGCTAGCCGTCTGAGATGGATGGCTTGCTGATGGTTAGTCGTGTCGCCTACTGATCTTGTCTTTGGTGTCAACCTTGACAAGATACTACAGGATGTGCGCTATGACAAGGATTTTCCTACTCAAGTTCCCTTCGTCTACGACTTCGGGAACTTGGATAGGAGTGTCAACACATCGCTAAGATAATACACTTTAAGTTATTTCGAAAATCCATGCGGGAAAGGGAAATTACGAAAGCGCAAGACAGATTGGAAGACATGGTGAAAATCGGGCAACAAACCGGTAAATAACCCGCCGAGTGATGATGGGAATCAGCAAGAAACACCTGTTTTGGCTGCTGCTAATTTGCATACTGTTCGTCATCCACGCACTTTTCCTAAGCTGCGTGGCGGAGGATGCTTATATCTCATTTCGATATGCCGAAAACCTAATTCAGGGACACGGATTGGTGTGGAATGTCGGCGAACCTCCGGTGGAGGGATACACCAACTTCCTCTGGGTAATCCTGTCCGCACTGGCATTGGTATTGGGATTGCCGGTGCCGGTTTTCACTCAAGCTGTGGGCATCGTCTCCGGCATCGCCATCGTATTCCTGACCTACCTGTATGCGCGACGCCTATTGAATTTGGCTGATTATTCGTTAATCCCCTGCCTATTCCTTGCCGTATCCGGTCCCTTTGCCACCTGGGCTGCCAGCGGCATGGAAACCAATTTCTTCGCGTTGTGCATTCTGACCGGGTGCTATTTTTTCGCTCGCTTTTGGCAAGGGAGACATTATCGCTATCTTTATGTCACCGCAATCGCACTCCTGATCGCTACCCTGACCAGACCGGAAGGTTTTCTTATTGCTGCGGTCCTGGGAATCCTACACTTGCGGTTTCTCTACAAGTCCCAGGAAAACATTTGCAAGGCTTCCCTGTTGTCACTCTTTATCTACTTAGTACCGTTTCTCATCTACTTCACATGGCGGTTTTCCTACTTCGGTTACCCGCTGCCCAACACATTTTATGCCAAAACCGGCGGCGGAATTTATCAATATCTCAGAGGGGGAATCTACCTGGGCTATTTCTCCGCCTATTTCATATTCCCGTTACTTCTACCAGTATTTTTGTGGTGGTGGGAAAAAGGAACCAGCTTCAAGAGCCCGGCACCGATGGGTAATGATACTAAACCCAATATCGGCATGATGAGCTGCCTGACGCTGTGCGTGATTTACACGATGTACATCATCTTTGTTGGTGGTGATTATATGGCGATGTTTCGGTTTTTTGTGCCGATTCTGCCGTTGATTTATCTGTGTTTCGGGTCGGTGTTCCGCACCTTGTATTACTCACCTTCGATGACCACTAAAAGACGTGCTTTAGTCCACGTATTGCTGATATTCGCAGTAACAGCCACCATATTTCAATCCACCCCCGCCGAGAAAATCATCCTGCATCCACCGCTGTTTCAACACGGGCAATACCAAGGGGTAATGACCGAACGCTGGCATTCAACCCGGTTATCCTTAATTGGACAGTTTTTCCATGACTACAAGCGCGATAATGACGAAAGCCTTGCCACCGACGCCATCGGCGCCATCGGGTATTTTTCCGGCATGAAAATCTACGATATTTACGGGATTGTGGATCCGGAAATCGCCCACCTTTCGGAATCGAACAAACCCCTGGGTTGGGGGTTGCCCGCCCACGAAAAAACAAATGATGCTTACATATTTTCAAAGACTCCCACCTATTACATGTTTTCCCGGGACCTCACCGAGGAACCAGTATCTATTCCGGACTTTGCAGATCCCGATTTGCAGCGCTACATTTCGGACAATTATAAGCTATCGTCGGTATGGTTAGAGGATACGAAAAACCAGGAAGCCGGATATTTCTGCTTCCTGGAATTGCAGAGAGATTAAATTGAACAACCACACCAAGCTAAATTTCACGGAAATTCGAGGGAACATTCCCAGCGCTTATGCGTTTACGATATAACAAATCCAAATTTATATGATTTGGCTATGTTCTTATAAATATATTAGTTACTCATAAAATCAATCGACCAACCCTCAGATTTCTAATACCCGTGTAACTACATAGTATCATTCAAATATTTTTTGCTAAACGTTAACTTATATATTTTAAAAAGACAAAATGAACCCAATATATCCTAAATATTTTCTAAGTCACAAATTTTGCCAGGCAAGCCAAATTCAAATATTGAATGCAAACTCTGCGTCAATTTGAACGAAGGATAATCATTGCTTACATTGAAATTACGAAGACTTTCACCGCTATTCCACCGACAACCGTTGGCTGGTACCGCATTTTGAAAAGATGTTGTACGACAACGCCCAATTGGCAGTAGTCTATTATGAAGCATATCAGATTACCAACGATCGGTTCTACCGGCAAATCGCCGACCAAACGTTGGATTATGTGCTGCGGGACTTGACCGATTCCACCGGAGGATTCCATTCATCGGAAGACGCCGACAGCGAAGGCGACGAGGGGAAATTCTACCTGTGGACTTCAAACGAAATCGCGGAAACCCTGGATCCGGAAACCTCTGAGTTGGTGCAGGAATATTATGGAGTAACCAGGCGCGGGAATTTTGAAAACGGCACCTCGATTCTTCATGTACCGGTGCCTTTAGGAGATTTTACTAAAAATAAAGCCCTGTCCGAATCGCAAGTGAATGCTACGATGAATCAGGCTCGCTACGAATTGTTAGCGGTTCGGGCAGGGCGAATTCGTCCCGGGAAAGACGACAAAATCATTGCTTCCTGGAATGGATTGATGATCCGCGCTTTCTGCAAAGGATATCAAATCACCGGCAATCGGAATTATCTGGATGCGGCTGTCGGAAGTGCTAATTTTATATTATCTTCCATGCGGAATGAACAAGGGGAGCTTTTTCGCATTTATCGCGCCAGTGAAGCGAAAGTTCCGGGATTTATTGACGATTACGCGTTCGTAGTTGCCAGTTTAATCGACCTCTATGAATCCACTTTCGACTGGAAATGGCTGGAAGCCTCTGACGATCTAACGCAATCGATGATAGAGTTGTTTTGGGACGATGAAGACGCGGGATTCTATTTCCACAGTGGCAAGGACCAGTCTATCATTAACCGCACCAAAGAATACCAGGATAAAGCATTACCGTCGGGAAACGCAATCGCAATTCAGGATTTGCTGCGGTTGGCGGTGCTGTTAAACCGCAATGAATACCGTCAAAAGGCATATCGCACGCTATTGACATTGTCCAAACAATGTGGTCAATCCCCTCGGGGATTTGAAGAGACAGTAACCGGGTCAGAGTTTTTCTTACACACCCCGCCGGAAATCGCCATTGTGGGTTCTGCGGACGCCCAAGATACACGACAACTGATCGATATCGCCCATACACAATATCTGCCAGACCGCGTGATTGCCCTGCTGGATCCTGAATCCCCTCAAGCAGAATCCTACCAGAAAAAAATTCCCCTCTTGAAGGGGAAAACCACACTGAACGGGACTGCTACAGTATATGTTTGTCAGAATTACACCTGTAACCTGCCTGTTGCTAAACCGGCAGATTTCCAGCAGCAGATTACATCAGTCATACACGCTGATTAATTCGCCATCCACCACCCGAAAGGTGGATGATGACCATTCCTTTTCGAATTTCCTGGAAAAGCCAGCCACTTTGAAACTAACTCCAGGATGTATTCGCTTGGATATTTTAATATAAGATTTGCTTTGAATCTCTTCAATCTTTTTGGTTATGGCAATTTTCTTACCCATTAACTGTTTTTTCCTACTCGGCAGCTGCACCAGCAGTTTCTCCAGTTTTTTGTATAATGTTTCTATCTCCTTAGTCCATTTAGTCTGCTGTTTTAGCCCTGCCAACAGTGCAATCTTTTTTTTAACATTCGACAGATATTCTATACATTGTTCGATGTCCTCTTCGAGCTGCTTCACACTTGCTTCCAGTTTTTCGGTATGCCCCACGATTAAAATCGTTTTAACATGCTGATCATTTCCGATCTCGTCGATTTCAGCATGCTTCGTTACCCGGGTTGTACCACCGATTAATGTCCCCTTACCACGGTTCATAGCCAACGATCCGCCCGCTATTATTTCAGCTTGCACCGCGCTCTGATCGATCCTGACATCTCCATCAGCAATCACATGCTGATTGTGGATGAAACCTATGTTCGCTTCACCTTTACATTTAATCAACCCTTTCCCGTGCCCAACAAATCCCCCTACCACCTTTACATTTCCTCCGGCGATGATTTTCGCATCCTCCACCAACTTCCGCACTTCCACATTACCGGTAGCCTTGACTTCAAAACCCGCTTTTACATCACCGCGAACACAGACATCCCCATTGACTTGTATATCCCCCGTGCTGTAGTCCACATCATTCTTCACTGTGTAGATAGTGTCCACTTCTACCGCACTATCCCTCTTCAGAATTGCATGCCCAGTGACGGTGGCTAGTACAATAGTTTTCTCCTCATCTGCGTAGGCAGTATTCTTGCCGGCAATTAACTGTACCGCATTCCCTTTCGATGTTAATATCGGTTTCCCGAACACATTTTCACCGGGTTCCCCCTCGGTGGGTGGCGTCATCCTCGCCAACTCCTGATCGGGAACCACATTCTCCACCAAAGTGAGATCGTGATGATCCACACTGCCATCTTCATTGACTTTCGGTACACTTTTCTTTTCGGTTTCAAACAGATATTTAACAAAACCGTCTTTACCTTTCACCGCCTCACGTCCCTGCGCTACTTTGACATTTTCGTCCCATTTCTGCTCTTCGATCATCTTGGAAATCGCTTCTTCGTCGATGCCAAAAACCACTCCCTTTCCATTGAGGAATTCCAACACATCCTGCAACGACATCTCTTCCAGATCACACTCCGGCAACACATTGAGAAAGGCGTTTATCTTGTCTTTGTCAATCGTTAGTTTAAAAAAATCACTCATCAATACCCCTTTTTTCTGAAGTCTGTACTCCAGTAAATCCTTGTTGTTCTAATTCTTACTATGTTGACTCCTCCTCTATCGTAATCGGCTCTTTTCTGGAAATCTTCATACTGACTTCCAAAGTGAATTGGATGCTCCCTATTTCAAAAGGAACCACCACCGCTGGTATTTTAACCTTATGACCGAGGCTGTGATTTTTACCGACCACCACGGTGGGGATTGAAATATGAAACGACAGACCGTCTTTAGCGAAATCCTGTTTAGCCCCTCCGGCAACAATGTTAGTCAATTCGCCGATAGTATCTTGTACATCTGCGTTGATCCGGTTTACCGGTTCTCCCATCATCTTCTCGTATAATTGTAGTGCAGTATCGGTAGGAAAACTGAGCACCACCGATCCTGTAATATCCTTGCTGCCGAATCCGATGATCCCGGATACGTCACCATGGGTGAGTTTTTCGCTTTTTAGATACATCTACAACCGTTCCGGTGTTACACCAACCATAGTCTCCATGGTATTCAATACCGCACTTACAAATGGATTTATGTACTTAACGTCCATATTTTCCTCCAAAAAACCCCGAGATGGTTATTCACCTACGATCGACTTGATCTTTTCAATCAAGATATTTGGGGTGAACGGTTTGACAATATAATCGTTGACACCCTGTTTCAGCGCCTCGATAACTTCCTTCTGAGCACCTTCGGTGGTGATCATGACGATGGGGATCTTTTTGAAAACAGGGCTTTTTCTAACTTCTTTTACAAGGGTAATTCCATCCATGATGGGCATATTCCAATCGGTGAGGATCAGGTCCACCTCATCCATATTGCTCAATGCTTCCACCCCATTTCCGGCTTCCACCAGGTCATTGTATCCCGATGATGCAAGGTTTTTGGTGATAATCCGCCGCATAGTGGTAGAATCATCCACGACCAAGATTCGCATAATTGTCTCCTGTTAGTATAAGCGTTATGTCAAAGATTCAGCCAGCTCTAAGAAATCCTTGCCCACAACGATCGCCGTCAACGTATGTCCGCTGGCATCGATAGACACCGAAGCTTCCACCCTTTCAATCGGTATGGGAAACTCCCCGGTTCCGGTCCTGGGCAGTCCAAAATCAAACCGTTGATCCGCAGGAATCAGCGCATGAATGAATCTTCCCACTACCGTGTTCAGGATTTCGCCCAAAGCGTCATGGATAGTGTTTTCCGCCAACTCATCATCCCCGGATGCTCCATAGATGGACTCGGTGATCATTTGTGCGCAGTCCGACGACAAGCTAACCCCAACCTCTCCATACACCGGCTCTAGAATAGGCAAAATCGCCCACAAATGGTCGGATGCGGATTCAAAGGACTTAGGCAGCTGATCATCGACCAGTTCGATTTCTTCGAACGCCATGTTTTCCAACGCCTTGGAAAGGGCATCCACCAATGCTGGCGTCAATGGATTACTGTGTTCACTCATCATACACCCCATGTTGTTTCAGTTGAAATTGCTTGCAGGACTTTCGCCAAATCGGCTGGTGATACTGGTTTGCTTAAGGTTGCGAACGCCCCTAATTCTTTTAATTCCTGAGCTTTCGTTTCACTCACCAGACTGGATATCACCAGAACCGGGATGTGGTGATGACGCGGACTCCCTTTAATTCGTTTCAACAGCGACCGACCGTCCATATTGGGCATATTCAGGTCGATCACCATCAGATCCACCTGATTGTTATTAACTAACTCAAGCGCTTCATGTCCGTCGTTAGCTTCCAAAAAGGACGATTCATGATATCCCGCTATCTTCAGACAGCGGCGTATTATCATGCGAGCGGTCTTAGAGTCATCAGTGATGACAATAGATTGAAACATTTCAAACCTCTTCACTCGCTAAAACTGATTGCTTGGTTATTAGAAATTTCTCCTGTACGGAAAAGATCAGTTCCGACAGGGTCTGTTTATCAATTGGAACGTATTCCTGGTATCCTTCGTCAACTTTGTACGCTAAAGTATCGGCGCCGGTGCCTGTGCCGCACAACATCGCTAACATGTCACCCAAATGTATCATGTACACTAATTGGCGGAATTCATCATCGGTTTCCTGGGGATGATGATGGCTCTGGATGACGGCGCACAATACTTCCGGCAGCTTCCAGTGCCTGGCAATGGCATGACCCACTATGGCATGATCGGTGCCCAGTAGATCCTTTTCCCCCTGCAGATAGTCATTGACCACCCCCTGGTCACACCAGGCTGCCAGTTTTTCGGTATTACCTTCTAAGAAATCCGAGATAATGGATTTCCCAATATCGTGCAACAATCCAGCGGTAAACGCCAACTCGGCGGAGGATCCATTGCCGGCTAACACAGTCACTTCCCTGGAAGCAATGGCGGTGCAAAGAGAATGGTTCCACATGTCGGTGGCGGCACTTTCATAGCCTACCAGCGCCCGGTTTAGAAGTCCCTGGGAACAGGAACTTACAGCGATATCAAACACCGCGCGAATTCCCAAGTGCCCAATGGCGCGTTTAACGGTTGAAATGGTGTTTCCCCGGAAATACAGCGCTGAATTCGCTACTTTCAGCACCCGGGCGATCAATGATGCGTCATTCTCCACAATCTTGACCACATCATCCTGTGAATGGTCTTCCTGACCGATAACTTCCATTAACCTGGTCATGACAAAGGAGAGCATCGGCATATCGGTGACCCTTTTGGTAATTTCATCCAGAGTACTCATAATTGCCACTCCCCTCTTCCTGGTGAAGAAAGTATCACTTTTCCGTTACCTACATTAATGGTTACCGTGCGGCTGATGTTGTCGCCCAAATCTTCGGCTATTGCACCTAATTTGTATTTCCACAGCATCTTACGAACAGCCAGGATGTTTCGTTTTCCTATATTAAAGGTGTGATTGGGATCCATGATGCTCGCTCCACCGGCAAGTTTGACAATCAAACTACCGTTTCCGCTGTAACCTAATTTCTTCATTTCCGTGATCAACTTGGGAATTCCGGTATCAGCGAACATTCCGGGACGCTCTACAACCCGTTTTTTGCTGATGGACGAATCTGGCAGCGCAACATGCAGCAATCCAACCGAGCGATTTTTCGGATCCAACATTACCACACCGACGCAGGATCCTAAAGCCAAGGTCTTTACCACATCACTTGGAGATTTAGAAGCGGCAAATTCGCCTACTCCTACATAGATTGTCCCCATTATTTCTTCTCCGTAAATAAGCCGATTACAAGTTTAGATATTCCATTTAATGATACCAGCCGCTCGGCACCGCCACATTCATAAGCCGCTTTCGGCATTCCAAATACCACCGATGAAGCTTCATCCTGAGCAAAAGTTCTTGCTCCGGATTTCTTCATAACAAGCATACCTTCCGCACCATCGTGCCCCATTCCGGTCAAAATAACCCCCACCGCATTACTCCCCACATTTTTCGCTACCGAACCGAATAATACTTCCACCGAAGGTCGGTGTCCGCACACTTTATCCCCACGACGACAATATACCCGATACTGACCACCGGATCGCTGCACTGTCATATGGTAATCCCCGGGAGCAATTAGTATCCTTCCAGGCATTACTCGATCCCCCGTGACCGCTTCCTTGACGGACATTTGGCACTGTTCGTTTAGCCGATCGGCAAACATCTTGGTAAACCCAGGCGGCATGTGCTGTACAATCACCACCCCGGGTGTTGTGGGTGGGAATTGCGTCACCACGGAACGAATCGCTTCCGTACCTCCGGTGGATGCGCCGATAGCGATGACTTTGTCCGTGGATTCCACTAATGCTTTGGAATGAATCATACTGGTAGATCTTTTGGGCTTGGGAGCAGCTTTGCGGACTTTCACCTTCGCCATCGCCGCCATTTTCACCTTTGCCCTCAAGTCCTTAAGCATAGCATTAAGTCCTTCGGCGATATTGGCGCTGGGTTTGGTGACAAAATCCACCGCCCCTGCTTCCAACGCATCCAGTGTAATGCGTTTCCCCTTTTGGGTCAGGGCACTAACCATCAACACCGGCATGGGTCGCTGAGCCATCAGACGGCGCAAAAATTCCACGCCGTCCATTTTGGGCATCTCCACATCCAATGTCAAAACATCAGGTTTCAATTTAGCAATCTTATCCCGGACTATGTATGGATCTGCCGCAGTCCCCACCACTTCGATCATAGGATCCATCGACAGCCCCTTGGACAATATCTGCCGAACCATTGCGGAATCATCCACCACCAGTGCTTTGATTTTTTTGCTCATACCTGATATTCCCTTTGGTAGATTGCTGGTTTGATATAGCGGAAATAACTGTTTTCGCGTCCCAACGATTCCGAATGCCCAATGAACAGATACCCGCCGGTGTCCATATACTCAGCAAACTGTGCAACTAATTTTTCCCGGGTGGGTGTATCAAAATAAATCATTACATTCCGACAAAAAATCACCTGAAATTTCCCTTTGAACGGGAAATCCTGCCGCATTAAATTCAGCCGGCGGTACAATACCATATCCCGGATTTTGTTTTTGATCTGATAATTATCTTCATCGCATTTGGAAAAATACTTATTACTTAGATGCGCCGGCATGTGTACCACATTCTCGCGATCATATATACCTGCAACTGCTTTGTTCAGTACCCGGGTGGAAATATCGGTCGCCAGGATACCCGGTTCCCAATTTGCGAGGTTCGGTCCAAAGTATTCCAATATCAACATGGCGATGGTGTATGATTCCTCACCGCTGGAGCAGCCGGGGCACCATATCCGCAAATCATTCCGATTCTTGGATTTAAGCTGGGTTGTTATTTCCGGAAGAACCTTGCTGGTAAAGAATTTGAAATGATCGTTCTCCCGCCAGAAAAAGGTATGATTGGTGGAAATCCGATCGATCAGCATAGTCAACGCTTCGCCGGTTGTGTCCTTCTGCACATATTCATAGTACCGCTTGAAATCGCTAAACCCATGTTTGCGCAGCACTTTATTTAACCTACCGACAACCAGCAACTGCTTTTCGTCACTTAAATTTATACCAAATTTGTCATAGATCAGCTTTCTCAGCAGTTGAAATTCCCGTTCGGTAATCGGGGTCAATAGAGAGTTAGTAGTGGTATCAAGTTCGATATTCAAAGCTGTCCTTTTCTGCCTATCTGTTATATTATCAACTGTATTTATCATTTGATCAACATTTTCTCGATACAAACCGGGCGCAGGTGTTCCCAACTCATTCTATGTTCCCTCGAGAATCAACCCCTCAACGGCAAATTTCTCGGTCACAATACGGCAGTCTAAAGACCAACCATTGTCACACACATAGTTTTGCCGGGAACACGCTGTCACCCTGGTCTGTTTATTAGAACGTATTGATGAATCCCATCGCCGGTTTATACGGCTTAAGCCATCATTACCGCGCCTTCTTCCTGTTGGATTAACTGAAAAAAGTCACAATTTGAGCAGTTCAACATTTTGCTCGCAAATGAACCCTGCACTTGTCCACCGCTTAGAGTTCCAGCGACTTTCCAGCAATATCGTCCGCCATTCTTTCCCCCGTTTTTGCCATTTTGGGAAGTATCTGTTGCGGCAGCACATACACCCAATTCTGATACTTTTGCGCCTCCGGGTTCACGTTGACACTTCTTATACTCCCAACAATTTTTTTTCATTAATTCACCCTCTTTCGTGACTTAATCAATATTCGATTCAAATTTCAGCATGAGTTTGTGGATCAGTATTATCACATTCTCTTTCTGTTTTTATAAATAACTGGGTATTCCCAATAATAGGCATAAACAGATGTGCTACCTCTTTCGGCAATTTCTGCGTCTGCTCCAAAGCAAGAATTCCGTCGGAAGCCAGCGCCTGATGAAACATTTTTAACACATCGATTCTTTCCTGTGGTTTTAAATGCAAAAGTACATTCTTACACACAATCAAGCTGAGCTGATCCCTGATGGGTTCCAATGAACGTAAGTCATGTTCCTGAAATTCCACCCGGCGGCAGATCTCCTCTTCGATCTTAAAATATTCCGACCCAGCCACCGGTCGAAAATACTTACTAAAGTACGCTGTTGGAATTCGCTTTAGATCTTTTTTTGGGTATTCTCCTTTGTTGATGACCTCTTTAAATTCGACATTCTCATTGATATCAGTGGCGTGAATTCGGACTTTTCGAAAGCCGAATTTACCCAGATTTTCCGCTAACATCATCGCGATAGAATATGGCTCAGCGCCGTTTGCACATCCAGCATCCCAAATGTGAACCACCCTGCGATTCTTCGCTATGGGAATAAAGTGCTGCTGGATTTGATCTAATGTTTGTCGATCACGAAAAAAGTAGGTAAACGCCATCGATAGCCTCTGAATCCTATCTATCCAATATTTTATCGAATTTCCACTGCTTGAACAACAGTCACATTACTATGATAAATGCAAAATCCGATTTGCGACAGCGGGGAAGTAATCCTCGCCGCTGTCGCAACATTTCATCCTAGTTAGAATTTACCGAAGTCTTGATCGTCCAATGTGACCAATTCTTCGTCTTTTTCTTCTTTGGTAGTTTCCGCCTTCTCGCCCCACGTGTCGGCAACCGACTCCTTCGCCATCGCCACTGGCGGTGCTTCAGCCACCGCAACAGTGCTTTCGATGGTGCTGGTTTCCTGGTTCTTCAGTTGGAACTTCGACAGCATCACCTTCAGTTGTTCTGCCTGGCTGGACAGCTCTTCGGATGCCGAGGCACTTTCTTCCGCATTGGCGGTGTTGGATTGTGTCACCTGATCGATCTGTGACAGACCCTGGTTTACTTGATCGATACCCTGCGCCTGCTCGTTGGATGCGCTGGCGATCTCACCAATCAAATCAGTCACTTTGGTTACACCGTCGACGATCTCTTCTAACGCCTTGGCGGTCTCGTTAGCGATTTCGGTGCCGTTCTCCACCTTCTTCACCGATTCTTCGATCAGTTCCGTTGTCTCTTTTGCCGCCTTAGCACTGCGTTGCGCCAGATTCCGCACCTCTTCGGCAACTACTGCAAATCCTTTGCCGTGGACACCAGCCCGTGCCGCTTCCACTGCCGCATTCAATGCCAGCAGGTTGGTCTGGAATGCGATCTCATCGATCACCTTGATGATTTTCGAGATATTCTGGGACGATTCATTGATTTCGCCCATGGCGCCTAACATCCCCTGCATTTGCTCGTTGCCTTGACCGGCGTTCTTGCGGGCTTCAGCAGCCAGTTGATTGGCTTGGGTAGCATTCTCAGCGTTCTGCTTGGTCTGGGAAGCCATCTCTTGCATCGAGGACGTCACCTCTTCCAGCGAGCTGGCTTGCTCGGTAGCGCCTTGGCTCAGGGATTGGCTGGAATCGGACACCTGCTGTGACCCTCTGGCAACCTGTTCCACAGACACCGCCACATTACCAAGGATATCGTTTAATGATGCCAATGTGCTGTTCATGGATTCCTTGATCTTGGCATGATCACCCTTGTAATCACCCTTCACACTTACTGTCAAGTTACCTTTCGCCATTTCTTCAAGACAGTCTGAGGCTTCCTCCACCGGTTTAACCATCGCATCCAGAGTCTCGTTGACACCTTGCACGATCTTCTGGAAATCACCATGATGCCGGTTGACGTCCACCCGGGCTTTCAAATCACCGTCCAAAGCTGTTTGTGCTAACCCACCGGCGTCCTTTACCAACAGGTTGACCGCATCGATACAGCGGTTAAGGTTGTTCTTAATCTCGTTGAAATCACCCTTGTACTCATCGGTGATTTTTTCCGGGATGTCACCTTTACTGATACGATCCACGTATTCCGCCGCCACGTTCAAGGGTCCGATGACAGTATCCAACAGGGTGTTGATACCGGTCAACAGATGCTTCCATTCACCTTCGTATTGGGACACATCACCGCGTGTATCCAGCTTACCGTCCTGAGCTGCTGCGATCAAGTCATTAGTGTATTTGATCAAGCCGTTGACACTTTCGCGCATCGCTACCATTGCTTTACCCAATAC
>CBDVBD010000059.1:0-16893 GCA_965372135.1 uncultured bacterium
CGACTTACATCGTGCCAAAGCAGCATTACGACAAGCCTATTTAGAAAATAAAAACTGAAAATAATTCAACATTCAAAATTCAAAGCAGGATTTCTTCAGACAAACTGAAATGACCTGTAAAGACATACAAGAACTTTTTGCCGATTACCTCGAGAGCAAACTGGACCGATCCCGGCAATCTCTGGTGAAAGAGCACCTCAGCGGGTGCCAAATCTGCCGGCAGGAATTGGCTGCCGAGAAATCGTTGGCACAATGGCTGGGTACCCGGGACACTGAACCGGTTAGTTCGCAATTCACCCAAATGCTGATGGGTCGCTTGGGAGTCCAAACCGCTAAACCACCCCGCTGGTTCGATGCGTTTCTCGGTGTGTCGAATTACTGGGCGCCGTCGCTGGCAGCCATCCTGGTCATGATTTTCGCAGGACGCACCATTCTGGATTGGATCGCCCGCGCCAAATCCCTCGGTCAACAGGCGGTCAGTGTTATCGATAGTATACCACAAACATCCCCCATAACTCAAATACTTCCCGAATCACTAACCTCATCAGGATGGTTTTCCTCCATACCATTCGGGACTATTTTACTGTTCCTGGCAGCGGGTGGTCTTGGATTCGCTATCCACCGTCTGCTAAAAAACTGACCCTCAATGACCCTCATCAAAATGTAATACCATGCATATTTTTCATAATCGTGTAAAATATGCGCAAAAATCCAGCCGGATACACCATCGCGGCACCGGTATTTCACACCCAAATTTCCCGGTATCTTATTGAAAAGATTTGCCTGGCGTGGTGCTGGACTATCCAACTGTTTTCGCTCGATGTAATGGTATATATTTTGCACTGTTAGTATCATCTATATTGTGTAGTTACCCTCTGGGATCGCGAGTTGAGAAACAAGACTTTTTAAAAAAAGAGTTGCAATCAAAATAAAAAATGGTTAACTTTAAAGACAGACTAAACCGACAACAAAAAATAATCATAGAATTAGGTGGGCTAAAAGCGTAAGCCCAGTGGAAGTTCAATAGGAGGAAGATCATGGCGAAGCGGATGTTCGCGTCCTCAAAGGGTTTTACCCTGATTGAAGTGTTGGTGGTGGTGGTGATTGTGGCTATTCTGGCTGCGATTTCCGTACCCATTTATATCCAATACGTAGAGGGCGCCAGAGCGGCGGATGCCCAGGCAACTATCGGTGCCATTTTTAATGCGACGAAAATGTATCGCCAGGACCATTCGGAAGATCCCCCTGACATTACCATTCTTGAAGACCAGGGTTACCTCGACATCGACGAATCTACCGTGCGTCAGTGGGAATTTCAATTGATCGGCAGCGATCCCATCATGCAAATTCAAGCAACCTCGACTCCGGAAATGCGTGGTGGTGAGGGTCACATTGTGATCTATGACGTGGCTACCGGAAAATTTATCGGCTACGGTCTGCCCAGCGAAGAGGAGTAACACGATGACTAACATGGGCGGGGACGACGGTAGGGAACCTGTGACCCCAGAAGAGGAAACATCAGGCATGGTGCTTACAAACGGACAACAGCTAACCATTACCGATCTGCTGCATTTCTCGGTGGACCAGGGTGCGTCGGATTTGCACTTAGCCACCGGAACCATCCCCATGATCCGGGTGCACGGCAAAATGAAAAAATTGGATTTGCCGTTAATGACCCAGGATAATATACAGCAGTTGGTGTATTCGGTCCTTAGCTCCGAGCAGCAGGAGCGTTTCCATGAAATGAAGGAAATCGACTTCTCTGCCAAGTTGGAAGGCATTGCCCGGTTCCGGGTGAATGTCTTTGAACAGATCAATGGCTGGTCTGCGGTATTCCGGACCATTCCCGCGGAAATCCGTTCCTTCGAGGAATTGGGTCTCCCGGAAATGATGAAAGACCTGTCCCTGAGGGATCGCGGCTTGGTGCTGCTTACCGGTCCCACCGGAAGTGGGAAAACCACCTCCCTGGCAACCATGATCGATTGGATCAATGAGTACAAAGAGCTGCACATCGTCACTATCGAAGACCCCGTGGAATTCTTTCATGAAAGCCGGAACTGCCTAATCAACCAGCGGGAGCTGGGCGCGAATACCCACTCTTTCGCCAATGCGTTACGGGCGGCTCTGCGTGAAGATCCCGATGTGATTCTGGTGGGGGAGATGCGTGACTTGGAAACCATCTCTTTGGCGTTGACCGCAGCGGAAACCGGACACTTGGTGCTTGCCACCCTGCATACATCGTCTGCGGCAAAAACCATCGACCGTATCATCGACATCTTCCCGGCATCGCAAAAAACTCAGGTGCGATCCATGTTGGCGGAGTCGCTGGAAGCGGTGATCGCCCAAAAACTCCTGACTAAAAAAGGAGGCGAGGGTCGTGTGGTGGCGTGTGAAGTCTTGGTCGCTAATACCGCGATCCGGAACCTGATTCGTGAGGATAAAATCTATCAGATTTCCTCAGTGATCCAATCGGGTGGTAAAGAAGGAATGCAGAGTCTGGACCAAGACCTGATGCGGTTGTTGCACAAGGGATTATTAGACCGAGAAGCCGCACATGCCATCGCGAATAATCCCAAGTTGTTTGAAGTTAATCTGTCCATCTAAACGGGAGGCGTACCATGTGTCTGCGTCACCTGTGGAACAATGAAAAGGGGGGACTCGACTTCGTACAGGTCATGATCGCGATGTTGATCGTCTCCATCGCCGCGGTCAGCACCGTGTACAGCATCTACGTAGGTCGTGCCTCCCTTACCCAAGAATACCAGGAAAAACAAGCACTAAGATACGCCCGCGAGGAGATGGAGTACTGGTGTGGACGCTTAGTGGGAGATTCCCTGTCCAGCGTAGAATGGTTAGGCGATCTGCAAGGCGGGAGACGGGTGCTGGTTGACCCTCGAGATCCCCAAAAACCTTCCGATAATGTATGGGGAAGGGTGTATTATTCGCCCATTACCACCACCTATCTCATGTTGACGGGCGAAGATATCAAAGACTATTATTCGGTCCATGTATGGGTGATTTGGCCCGACGACCGATCGATCTCGCGCGATGAAAAAAGACGGATTGATCTGTACGGTAGTATAATAGGACGGCAGTGACGCGCGGTAGGTGTGCCATGCAAGATAAAAGACTCAATTGGATGTCAGAGCGCGGGTGGACCTTTATCGAAGCCACCATGGGAGTGATCTTGACCAGTATTCTGGTGCTGGGATTGGCTGTGACTATGTTGGCGATGCGGGAAACCATGGATCGCAGTCTTGCCATCCGCATCATGGATCAGTACGGCACCGACATCATGCGGCATTTCCAACGTGTGGCTGAGACTGCCCTTAGAGTCGATCCTATCGCTTCCCAATCTTCGGGAACCATGGACCATTTTGATATAATATATCGGGATCCTTTCACCTTAGCACTGTCGTCACACCGGTACCGAGCTACCCGTTTTGTAGGTGTATTTATAGACGGTCAGCGGTTGGATCCACAATTTCCACCCACCCGGGTGCAACGTGGAGACACCGGTCTTTTACATCCCGGTGAATCCTTTACCATAACCAAGTTTACTGTCACCAATATTATAAATTCGGGCAACATACAGACTTTTGGCGAAGCAGTATATCGCCTAACTCTTGGTCTTCGTTACACAAAATTAGGTGGTCGTGGAGATCCGGATATCCACAAAGATATGACATACAACACATTATTAATAATGAAAAATAAATGGCTCGCCCCCCCGGGATAATAATAAGAAAATTTGCATAGTATAAACTCCCAACATAACAGAACACAGTGAGGATAACATGGAAACTGCACAAAAAAACAGCAAGGAACAGGGAAATGTTCCGATTTTAGCTGCCATGATGCTGATTTTCCTGATCGGATCCGGACTGGCATACATGAAATGGGCGGCTGACGAGGGAGTGGAAAACCGATACGAACGAGCGGCGATTCAAGCCAGCTATCTCGCACAATCGGGGATTAGCGAACGGGGTTTCCCCTATATTAGATCCCGAGAAGCCGGCAACTTACCTCGGGGACGTGTGGATTTACGATCCGGAGGAATCAGCGGGGTCGGAATCTATAACAATACCCACGTATATCAACTCACAGAACACAGTGGAGGGAACGTCTTCCGCCAGACCAACTACTACACCATATTTTCCACCGGTGTGGTCACCTATGAGAACAGTAAAGGGAACGACGTGAGTGTGACGTGTCAGCGCAGCCTCACTGTTTTGCTTAGGAGTTTTGTCAATTACATGTATCTGACCGATATGGAAACCACCATCTTCGGTGAGGTGATCAAATTCTGGGGACGGGATACTCTCTATGGACGTGTCCATTCCAATGAACAGATAGCCATGCGGGGACGTCCGGTCTTTTATGGTCCAATTTCCACCACCGCCAGCGAATTCTGGCACGGACCGGGATATAATCCCTATTTTGCATTCGCGCCGGTCTTTAATGCACCGATGGTTGTAGTTCCCGATGAAGCCACCAAAGTACGCAGCTGCGCCGGTTCGTCCGGGTTAACCTTCGACGGAGAAAATCAATTCAACCACCGCCTGGTCTTCAACGGAGAAAATGGTTTAAGGGTAACCAAATGGCGTATCGGCGAGCCCTACAATGACTCACTGGTTTATACCGGTCCACCCCTGCACGATCAGGCGATGTTTTTCTTTGGTCCCCTGGAATTGATGGGGCGTGTTCTAGGGACTGTGACGGTAGGTGCCAGCGAAACCATCCGATTGATCGATGATATCTGGTATGTGGATTCCCAACCGAGCGGCGAAGTCGATTCCAACTCCACCAACGTACTGGGAATCGTCTCCGAAGGTGATATTCTCATAGGAAACACCTGGGCAAACGGGCGAATGGATAGTCAGCAGGGTACTAATATCAGAATCAACGCCGGTATGGTAGCTTTAGGCGAATCGTTTACCTTCGAAGACCAGAACGACGTGTGGGAAATATTTCAGGGACCCTACCCGGACGAACGTGGATCGATCCGCCTGTGGGGATCGGTAGTGCAGAAGCGCCGGGGATATGTGCATCGTTCCAACCATAATGGTTCTGGCTACGGAAAGGACTACCATTACGATTTCCGGTTCAGTACCATGCCGCCTCCATGTTATCCGGACGCCACCGATCAATATGGGCACAGCCTCTTTGACATCATCGCCTGGGGGTACTAAATGATGACAAAACAAACCCATATCGGCAGCAATCTGCTTCCGTCCCCGCAAAATCAACATCGGGACGATTATTCCCAGGAACAAGGGAATGTCCCCATCCTGGTTGTGATGATGCTGATTTTCCTGATTGGAACCGGATTGGCATACATGAAATGGTCAGCCGATGAGGGAGTGGAAAACAAATACGAACGAGCGGCGATCCAAGCCAACTATCTCGCCCAATCGGGGATTTGCGAAAGGGGCTTTCCCTATCTAAGGTCCCGAGAACCGGGTAATTTGCCTCGGGGGCGGGTGGATTTACAATCCGGAGGAATTAGCGGAGCAGGAATCTATAACAATACCTACGTATATCGACTCACGGAACACAGCGGAGGAAATGTTTTCCGTCAGACCAACTACTACACTATATATTCCACTGGGGTAGTCACCTACGAGGACAGCAGAGGAGATGAAATCTCCGTCGCCCGTCAGCGCAGCCTGACTATTCTGCTAAGGAGTTTTGTCAATTACATGTATCTGACGGATATGGAAACCACTATCTTCGGTGAAGTAATCAAATTCTGGACCGGAGATACTCTATATGGGCGCGTCCATTCCAATGAACAGATCGCCATGATGGGTCGTCCGGTCTTTTATGGTCCAATTTCCACCACCGCCAGCGCTTTCTGGCACGGACCGGGATATAATCCCTATTTTGCAATCGAGCCGGTCTATAATGCACCGGCAGTTATTGTACCCGATGAAGCCACCAAAGTACGCAACTGCGCTGCCGGATGCGGGCAAACATACGAAAGCCAGGGAATCTATAATCACCGCTTAGTCTTTGACGGTGGCGTATATACAATATACCGGTGGGAAATCGGCACTCCGTTTAATCCCGACACCACCGCCTTTGCCCAAGGTCCCATTGCCAGCAGCGAGCTGAACACCATGTTTTTCTACGGTCCTTTGGAATTAATGGGGCGATTACAGGGGAGAATAACGGTGGGCTGTAGCGAGGATATCCGTCTGGTCGATGACATCTGGTATTGGGATTCCCGCCCGAATGGCGAAGTCGATTCCAACTCCGTCAACGTACTGGGAATTGTTTCCGAAGGCAATATTATTGTAGCCAATACCTGGGAAAACGGTAGAGAAAATTCTGCCTTTGGTACGGATATTATCATCAACGCCGGCATGATAGCACTGGGCGAATCGTTCACCTTCGAAGACCAGAACGACGTGTGGGAAATCTATCAGGGACCTCTGACTGGAGATGAGCGGGGAAACATCCGCTTATGGGGATCCGTAGTGCAGAAGCGCCGGGGATACGTACACCGTTCTAACCACAATGGGACTGGGTACGACAAAGATTACCATTACGATTTCCGGTTCAGCACCATGCCGCCCCCATGTTATCCGGACGCCACCGATCAACTGGGGCACAGCCTCTTTGACGTCATCGCCTGGGGATATTAAATGATGTCACGGTATAATCATACCGAAAACATCAATTCCAAACCCCTTGAAAATCTTAAATTGGAGCACCATTACCGCCGGGAGCAGGGCAACATCCCAATTCTGGTGTTGATAATCCTGATTCTCCTGATTGGCACCGGATTGGCGTACATGAAATGGGCTGCCGACGAGGGGATGGAAAATCGGTATGAGTGGGCAGCCTTACAAGCGCATTACTTAGCCCAAACCGGGATTGCGGAACGCGGTTTCTCCTTCCTGAGATCCCGGGAACCCGGAAACCTGCCCATCGGCAGGGTGGACCTGTTCGATGGTGTGATTCCCGGTGCCGGTCGCTACAAAGAAACCTATATCATCCGGGACACCGGTCATACCCGCCACGACGTGTTCCGCTGGACTAACTACTACGACATCTACTCCACCGGTGTGGCGACCTTCATGAACAGCAGTGGAGAAAAAGTCGAAGTGGAACGCACCAGTTCCCTGAAGGTGCGGTTACGCTCTTTCGTAGATTATTTTTATCTAACCGATCGCGAATCTACTATTTTTGGGGAATATATTAGCTGGTGGTCGCCTGATACTATATGGGGTCGGGTGCATTCCAACGACTTCATTAGTATTCGCGGAGGCGCAGTGTTCATGGGACCGGTTTCCACCAGTCAACCGCATTTCTTGCATGGTCCGGGATATAATCCCTATTTTCAATATCCCCCGCAATTCGATGTCCCGCCGGTGATGTTTCCCACTGAAGCCTATCCGTTACGGAACTGTGCCGGAGCTTCCGGTCTGTTATTCGATGGTGAAGGACGGTACAGTCACCGGATTGTCTTCGATGGAGAAGGAGGATCGAGAATCTATAAATGGGTAACCGGAAATCCCTATAATGATTCACTGGTGTTTCAATCTGGAGCATGGGTTGATGTAGTGGCTTTTGTAGAGGGACCGTTGGAATTGATGGGGCGGGTGGCAGGTTCTGTGACCATCGGGTGTAGCGAGGACATTCGGCTGATTGATGATATCTGGTACGTGGATTCTCAGCCTAACGGGGAAATCGACACCAATTCCACCAATTATTTGGGGATCGTTTCCGAGGGGAACATCATAATAGGCAATACCTGGGCGAATGGCAGGGAAAATTCGTGCCTGGGTTCGGATATAATCATCAACGCCGCGGTAATGGCGTTGGGCGAATCTTTCACATTCGAAGACCAAAACGACGTTTGGGAAACTTATGCCGGTCCCTACCCTGACGAACGCGGTACCATCCACTTGTGGGGATCATTAGTACAAAAGCGACGTGGTTATGTACACCGTTCCAACCATGGTGGTTCCGGCTACGGCAAAGATTATCATTTCGACGAACGGTTTAACAAGCAAGTCCCACCTTGCTACCTATATCCAACGGATTATCAGGGAAACAGCCTCTTTGATGTCATCGCTTGGGGAGTGGAATAAATCACAATCAGACTTACCCGAACTAACCTATTAATGATCTCTTATTTCTCCCGATGTGTGGAAATCACCGGTCCGGATTCTGGGAGGAAACAACGGTTCTCATGATCGGTTTTCGGACAGGAACAGGTTAAGTATGTAATTATTTCCCATCGGGCGTTTTGTTCATAACGCACTTAATTTCACATTAATCATGTAAAGAGAAGTTCCCTATGTTCGGTATTAAATCGAACCTGCGCGTCGGACTCGACGTGGGTTCCCATTCAGTGAAAGTAGTACTCCTGGAACGAGCGGGAAACAAAAACCGCCTGGTGGACTACCGGATCCAGGAAATCTATCGCGGCGATGAAACCTACAGCCCAGACGGCCCCCGGAATGCTCAGGTAGTACCATTACTGTTGGAAATATTTTACGAAATGGGCTTAGCCCCGAAACGGGTGAAATACCTCGCCTCCAGCGTCGGCGGTCACACCACCAGTGCCAAGGAAATCGCCAGCCTCCACATGACGGAAGAGGAAATGGCGTCCGCCTTCCTGCTGGAAGCCCGAAAACACCTGCCGTTGGACGGATCGGAAACCATTGTGGACTACCAGGTGGTCGGTGATGACCCAAAGGATTCGGAAAAAGTCCGCGTCCTACTGGTGGCAACCACCAAGAAAACCTTCGAAGCCCATCTGGACTTGCTACGCGAAGTGGAATTGACTCCCGGAGTGATTGACCTGGAGCAGTTAGCCGCCGTCAACTCGTTTATGCTGTTTTCGGAACTGCCTGATGACGGCGTGGTAGCCTTCCTTAATATCGGATGCCGCAAGACCACTCTGGTCATCGTTGGCAGGAAGGACATGTTCTTCACCCGTGACCTGCCGGTGGCGGGCATGCACTTTACCAACGAGTTGATAAAAAACTTGAAATGGGAATACAAGGATGCTGAGGCTCATAAAATCACCCGAGGAATGAATCTCGAAGGTATCGACGTACCGCTCGTCGAAGAAGGCGGCATCAAATTGGCGGAAAAGCCCGCCCTCGAAAAATTCGGCGACGAATTGAACCGAAGCCTGCGCTTCTACGTGAAAGAAACTAATCAAGGTCTGTTCAGCCGCTTCGTTCTGGGCGGTGGATCAGCCATACTGCCCGAACTGATAGGGTATCTCGAAAAACGGTTCAATATCCCAGTTGAAGTACATAATCCATTTAAAAATATAGACTTGGGTGGAAAATCTGTTTCCAACCCCTCACAATTATCCGCCGCAATCGGGCTGGCGTTACGGGGTTCCGCAACCCTCCCGAAGGCATAGTAAACTTATCCCCATCGTGAGACATCAAGCGAGGGTTGTATTTAACGGATAGAGGTGACGATGGTTCGTTGTTTTACTGTCAACCTGAACAAGGGAGAAGCCCGAGCGGAATTGGCTGTCCGCAGACAGCGCCGCACCCAGCGTATTGTAATGGCTGTGTTTGTGCTGGCATTCCTGGCTCTGGGCGCTTTGAATCTTAATAGCCACATGGAGCTGAATTCGGTGATTACGGAAAAGAAAGAGAAAATCGCCGAAGTCGAACGCCAACTCGAGGAACTCCAGAGTATGGGTCAGAATGTGTCCAAGCAGGATGTCTTGGCGCTGTCCAAGCTGGAAAAAAAACGCTTCCTGTGGACCAAACGCCTGGAAGTCTTAGCGGGAATCCTGCCGGAAGACATGGCAATCACCGGTCTGGAATTCCATAACTTCGACTTCACTATCCGGGCGATCTCCCAAATCAAGAAAAACCAAAAAGAGTTTGACCAGGTGTCGGCGTTTATGGATATGCTGAAAGGCACACCCTTCTTCTACAAGGATTTTAGAGGCATCCGCTTTGAGAAATCCAGCCGAATCGGTGTCGAAGACCAGGATATCCTTTCCTTAGCTATCGTCTGTGATGTGAGCAGTGAAATGCTGAGACGACCTCGATCCCGTGGTCGTCGCACCAGGGCTAGCGATTAAAATAACTTGAATTGTAAACCTTAGAAACCTCTAAGCATGGGATAGTATCCATGAAGAAAAACTTGTTCATGCTGATTATACTCCTGATTTTCGGAGGTGGATTCTGGCTGTACTACAATATGGTCTACCTGGAAAAACCCAGGGAAATCCGCCGCCTTGATCGGGAAATTCGGGCGCTAAATGAATCGTTGATTAGCGCACAAATTCTCGCCAAAGAACTGGACCTGGTTGCCAAATTAATCGAGAAAAACCTGGCGCAGTCCGCGCGGGACTCATTGGCTGAAGACGCATCCATGCCGTTTATGGAAGACGTGGCAACCATGCTCGACGAATTAGGGATTATCATGCTCAACATGAAACCCGGACGTCGCGTCAACATGATCGATTATATCAAAACACCCTATGAACTCAAGATAAACGCCACCTATGCGCAATTCCTGGATTTCATCAGCAATCTGGAAAAATCGGAACGATTGGTTACCTTCGAGGAATTCGAAATTGACAACGGCATCCGTAAAGCGGAAAAAAGCCGGAAAAAACGTGGCAGACATAACACGCAGGACATTACCCTGAAAATTTCAACCTTGACCTTGTTGAAACACAAAACTTGATCAGCCCTTGGAGATGGAATGGATCAGCGATCTAACCTTATCTGGACCTTACTCATTATCCTCGCTGTTGGGGTGGTGGGATGGGAAGTCTATCATACTTATAAAATCGCCAATCGGGTCACTTTCTACCGTCAGGAAGCCGCCGAAACCATCTTAGGTACCGACGAACAGTTGACTCAAACCGTGAACCAACTGGAAACCACCTTAGCGGAACGACACGCCTACGTGGTGGAGTTGGATTCCGACCCGCTGAATCTGGGAGAGGTCATTCGCAGCCAAAAACTTCTGAACCGGCTTGGATTTCAGGAAATGGACGAATCCGACGAAATGAGGCTGTCATGTACCGTTCTTGGTGAAGCTGGAAACACCGCCATCCTGAAATTTGGAGGGCGGAGCCACGTAGTGGAAGTTGGCGACATCGTCAACGGCTACAAAGTTACCTCAATTGGAAACCAAGAATTAACAATGAAGCGGGGCGGAGATGTGATGGTGCTCAAAAACCAAAGAGCATCGCTGCTGTGGGAAGATGAAGAATCCCTGAAAATACCCGCATCCGGAGCCATTTCACCCACTTCCGGGGGACAGGGTGGAAACTTCTGATGTTCGGTAGGCAAACCGACCCCAAACAAGGATAATTCACACTCGTCTTAATCTTAATCCCCAAGAAGGAGCGCATATGGGCGGAGTCTTTAGGAAAGATTTCATTCTCAGGTGGATCTTAACGGTTGGGATACTCTGGACGGTAACTGCCTGGTGTCAGAACGTTCCCGGCACCGTCACCCGTGCCGGCACCATAGAAAAAGCCGGTCTGCAAAAAGTGGTGTCTATCGATGCCGATGACGCTTTCCTGCCATCGATCCTGACCATCCTTGCCGCAAAAAGCGGCTACAATATCGTCACAGGACCCGGAGTCAACAAAGAAGAACGGATATCCATTCACCTGAAGGATACCCCTATCGAGCACGCCATGAACTTGGTGGTTAGGGCTGCCGGCTTATCCTACGAAATTGTTGGAAATTCCTTCCTGGTCGCCAAATCACAGAAGCTTAAGGAACAGGTTGGTCTGACCTCCTACGTCATCCAATTGCAGTATGCCGATGCCACGGAGACCAAAGAACTGCTAAAAGACTTAAGCGCAGACATCCAGGTTGACCGCGGTGGAAACAATCTGCTGGTTATCACCGGTCCCAAAGTGATCGCTGAAATCCAGGACATCGTCCGCGTAATCGATAAACCGTCCCTCCAGATTATGCTGGAAGCCCGGTTGGTCGAAGTAGCGGTCGAAGATGAAGAAAGACTGGGAATCGACTGGTCGAAACTGGCGCAGATCAAAACTATACTGGTGGAGGACATCACCAATGCCGACGGTACCCGGGGCTTTGGGATTTCCGAGGAAGACTTACGGTATGCGCAAATGCCCGATAACCTTAGGCTGCAACGGATTGATGGGTTGACCGGTGTGGGCGATTTCAGCCGCCAGGTATCCGCCTTCGAACTCACAGTGGACTGGCTGCTGAAAAACAATATGGCGGAAGTCCTTGCCAATTCCCGGGTCGCCACCATGAACAACCGGGAAGCCATACTGCAAGTCATCGACATCGTCCCCTATATCTTATCATCAGGCGGTATCGGCGGCCAGGTGCAGGTATTAAGGGAAGAAGTGGGTATCAAACTGCATATCTTGCCCAAAGTCAACTCGGACGGATACATCACCACCATAGTGACGCCGGAAGTGTCGTCGGTGTTCCAGTTGATCGGACCGGACAATAATATTCCCTGGATCGTCCGTCGGACTTCCACTACCACTATCCGTGTTAGAGATGGTGAATCCATAATCATCGCCGGACTCATGGGTGCTGATCGCAAGGTTACCCTCCATAAGGTGCCGTTTTTGGGTGATATCCCCTTTATCGGAGGGTTGTTTCGCCATCGTACGGAGCACACAAAGAAAACCGATTTGATTATTCAAGTAACCCCGCATATCCTTGATGACGAACATTACGTAATGGATAAACCCGACCTTATCAAGGAAACGGAAGAGCGCTTCATTGATTAATCCAGACGATGTTCGATTGTCGTCTTGGATAATTTAATACGGAAGACACAGAAAAAAGTGGGATTGATCCATAGGATTGTCCAGGCAGAATGTCCCGCATGGGTGATAATTTGTGGGTTACTGAGTAGCGGAATCCTTCCCGGTGGAAATGCTAATGCGGTCGGTCGTTTCGCCGCTGAACTTCCCCAATTGATGCAAAACCTCTTTGGGGACCAGCTTCCCATCGAACCCCGCGGCGAAATTGTCGCATTGGAAACAGCCGTTGACCCGGAAACATACTTGTTAGGTCCGGGTGACGAGTTGACCATCGTGGCGTGGGGTGATCTGGAAGCCAATTTCCAGGTAATTGTAAATCCGGACGGTACGGTAATTATACCCACCGTAGGTTCGGTGAACGTGGCAGGCGTCAATTTGGCGGATGCCACCAAGACGATCATTGAAATGGTCAATGCCGCCTATCGTGCTGAGGAAGTTACGGTGGCGCTCACCAGGGTGCGATCCTTTCTGGTGTCGGTAGGAGGTGCGGTCAGGAAACCGGGAACGGTGGAAATCCACGGCGGACAGCGGGTTGATGCCGCTATCTTGGAAGCCGAAGGATTTGCCCTGGCTCCGGAATCCCCCATCGATACCACTCGATTGATACAGGCTGCGCCCAGGCTGATAATGATCAAACGTGCCGATGGAAGCATTGATTCTGCCGATCTCCTCCTGTTCCTGAAAACGGGAAACAAGGATGTCAACCCGATGTTACAGGACGGCGATGCCGTTGAAGTGCCGTTCAAGACATCCTACGGGAATCAAATCGGTGTCTTCGGAGCCTTCCGGACACCGGGGCTGTATGATTACACCACCCGGGATCATCTTTCTACCGCAGTGCAGTTGGGCGGCGGGTTGTCGTCCATGTGTGATCTGAGCCGAGTGTTCCTGGCTCGATTTTCCAATGACAGCACCTGGGCGGAGATACCGGTAAGCCTGCAAGCAGCCATTGATAATCCCGGAAGTGACGCTGATCTGACGCTTACACCCGGCGACCGGTTGTTCGTGGCTTGGAAACCGAACTTGCCCTTGTTACATCAAGTGGAGGTGAGTGGACAGGTCCCACATCCCGGATCATTTCCCATCATACCGGGACGGACTACGTTATCCGAGATCATCGCTCAAGCCGGGGGACTGATGCCCGATGCCGCTCTGGAACGCGCTCAGGTGTTAAGATCCCCCTATGCAGAAAATGACGATTGGGAACTGGCGCGGTTGGAGCCCACCACCAGCGGTCAGTGGGATCAGGTGGAAAGGGAATATCGGAAATTCGGATGGCGGCAATTCCAATCGGTAGCGGTGGTGGATTTCGTAGCGATATTCGCTGAGCAGGACGGTAGTCAGGACATCCTGATGATGGATGGAGACCTGGTCCGGATCCCCAAACGGCAGCCGTCAGTAAGGGTGATGGGGCAGGTGATGTATCCAGGATATATTCCCTGGGAACCGGGAATGACTTTTAATGAATGTGTCACTCGAGCTGGAGGATTTGCTCCCCGGGCGGACCGTCATCAAACACGGGTGATTTCCGGTCAATCAGATGCCTGGTTCAAACCAGGCGGTAATACCGTTATTCATGATGGCGACACCATCTTTATCCCGGAAAAGAAAATACACGATCCGCAGCCAGTGTGGAGATATGTGATCGAAAGTGTCGCAGTCATTGCGCAGGTGATCACAATAATATTAGTAATTCAGAACATTAAAGAATAAACAAACAATAACATAGAAAAGTTGTAAAATTTTTGTAAAATCGTAATTACCTGTTGCGTTAACACTTAAAACAGCTTATATTGTCGATATCAAACGGACGGACCCCTAAGTTTAGGGGCTAATCCGATAACGAGTTTAAATATTTGTAAGGAGACGGTCATGAAAAAGGCGATCCTTGTATGTGGTCTTGGGCTGGTATGCCTTCTGTTAGCCATATGGGGTTGCGAACGTCACAGCACGGGATCCAGCGGCGCAGGGGGTGCGGGTCAGGTGGCAAACCTCACCATCACTGCTGGAGACAACGTACTTGCTGCCCCGGCTGGTGTGATTGATAGCACCGAGATCACGATTACGGTAACCGACGCAGGCGGAAGCGGAGTTCCCGGAAAAGAAGTGGAATTGTGGATGGACACTAATGTGGGGGTCCTGCAATCACTTAGTAATCTTGATACCACCGATTATAGTGGTCAAGTGACCACCGTTTTCCGTGTAAACTCCAATTTCGGATCCAATGTCATCCATGCCCGCGTGGATGCCGTTACCGCTGAAATGGGTATTTCTGTACAGGAAGTCAACATTGCCCAAATTACCGTTCAGGTAGCTCCCGCTTTCTTGAATGTAGCGCCGGGCTCTTCCGCTCTGTGCAGCTTATACGTGTGGATCAGGGACTCATTGGGCAATGGTGTTGCCCACGTGAAACCTTCCCTGCAAAGTTCCATCGGTATCATCGAAAACTACGATCGTACCGACATGTCCGGAAGTATACAGACGAATTTCTATACTGCCGGTGACACCGGTATAGCCGTAATAATTGGCAGTGTGGGAAGCATTAAGGATACTGCATTTGTGACGGTGTATCCAACAGCCTCCACTTCCGGAATCATTGTACTAACCTCCAATACCCCCTTTATTTATGATGATGAGGGAGTTACCTTTGCCGAAATCACTGCCACACTCAAAGATGCCGATTACCAGATCATTAGAGATGCGGAAGTGATTTTCTCCGCCCCGGTGGGAACTGTGATGTCCCCCGTCTATACTGATTCCCTTGGTAAAGCGCATACCATCTTTACCGACGAAGGTGTCGCCACGGAACCTGATTCTGCCATAATTATCGGTCGGTATGTTCCCTACGGCATCGCTGATACTATTTACATTATGATCCATGAACAACTACCGATTGATGAAATCGCATTGGTTGTCACCCCCAGCACCCTAACCGCCGGTGTGGATTCTGCCTCTGTGCGTGCCACTGTCACCCTGACCAACGGTGTATTCGCACCTGAAGGCACCGGAGTGCAATTCTTTAGTGTCGGCGGTGGATCCTTCTCCCCGGAAAATGGTGCTGCTAATTTGGATAATCAGGGGCAGGCGATTGTATCCTACTTCGCACCCAATGTCACCGGTATCGCCACTCTCATTGCAGTAATCAGCGAGGATACTTCTAACACCGTGCTGGTTACTGTTGAACCCGGACCGGTGCGGAATGTAGATGTTTCCGTCGATCCTCCTGCGTTGCTTACTAACAGTAATCAAACTGCTGTGGTCACCGTGGATGTCACCGACTCGTTGGGAAACCATGTCGGGGATGGTGAATTTGTAGCTTTTGAAACTACCTTGGGAGCGATTACTACCAATGCAATCACCATTAACGGTGTCGCCTACGGCACATTAAGCCCAGGCGCTACTGCCGGAGTAGCTATTGTGAAAGCCACTGTTGGTCTCATCGCGGATTCTATCAGCGTTGAGTTCATCTCCGGAGGACCAAACAGCATCACCTTGGAATCGGATCGCAGCACTATCCAGGTTGCACAAACCGGTGGATTCGAACAGGCACTCCTTACCGCTAGGGTTAATGACGCCCTGGGTAATCCCGTGGAAAACGGTACTATCGTATGGTTCCGCATCATAAGCTCACCCGGCGGCGGAATTAATATTAACAATCACGGAATCCAAGATAGTTCCTACACCCTCAACGGTGCTGCCATTGCTACTTTGAACTCGGGAGTGAATTCCGGTCCCGTGTTGATCAAAGCCTGGACCTATGCCGATACTCTGCAAACGGTGATGATCTTTGCGATGAAATCCAACATCATCGTCGCTTCCGGACCACCGGACAATATTATTGTTAATCACAACAACATAGGAGTGGACGTAGGCGCCGGTACCTGGCTTATTGTTGTGTCCGCTCTGGTGATGGACGTGTACAATAATCCGGTAAATGAGGAATGGTCGGTGTTCTTTACCGTCTTGCCTGATACCGCAAGTATTGGAGCGTATGACGTGAACACCGGAAACGACCCTTATGGCGGCGGTGATCCGGTGCCTGGTGTGGCATTTTCATGGCTTACTTATTCCGGTTCGGCTACTTTCGTGGAAGTAACCGTCACGGCATTGTGCCG
>CBDVBD010000060.1:0-16732 GCA_965372135.1 uncultured bacterium
GATTTACAGAAGGTTTAGGTAAGAAAGTCATATATACGTGTGAAAGAAGTCATGTTAAAGAGGTACATTTTGACACAAATCATAAACATATTATTAGATGGGAAAAAGACAAACTGGATGAAGCAGCAAAGAAATTGAAAGCGACAATTCGTAATTCGTTCCCTGCAGATGCGAAAATGACGGATGAGTGATTGTATCCCGTATCGAGCAGTCGGGACTGGATATCCAATGGGTGATTACAGAGGACTTAATCTATTTTTATCCCCCGTTCAATTCCAAAAAATTCAAAACTCAAATTCAACATTCAGAATTCGACCTTGCTTTCGGCATTAAGATAGCGAATTACTTTAGGAGATGTAAATAATGGCAGTTGAACTGGTAGAAAATGCCGCGGGACGTCTGGTCCCCACCGAAATCAACGGCAAACCGTCAATCCCATACCAGGGGGTCAATAAACATCGCCCCACCGGCAGGAAAACAGCCCCGCCCATCGCCACCTGTATCGATTATCCCACCAGCGGCAACAAAGTGGTCAAGGACATCAAAACCGCACTGGAAGTGTGCGGTGTCAAAAACGGCATGACCATCTCCACACACCACCATTTCCGCAATGGCGACTTAGTGGCGAATGCGGTATTTGCCGCCGCCGATGAATTGGGCATTAAAGACTTGATGTGGTTCCCCAGCGCCAGTTTCCCCTGCCAGGCTGGCCTGATCGACCTGATGGAAAAGGGCGTCATCCACCATATCGAAGGCAGCATGAACGGTCCGTTGGGCGACTACTGCTCCCAGGGCAAAATGCGCGGTATGGGCGTCCTCCGTTCTCACGGCGGTCGTTACCAGGCGGTGCAGGATGGCGAAGTCCATATCGACATCGCAGTGATCGCCGCCCCCACCGCAGATCCCTTCGGAAACGCCACCGGCGATCGAGGACCATCAGCCTGCGGATTGTTGGGATTCGCTTTAGCCGATTCTCAATACGCCGACCGGGTGATTGTGGTCACCGATAATCTGGTGCCCTTCCCCTGTGTCCCCTGGCAAATCCAGGGTAATTATGTGGATATGGTGGTGGTGATGGACAAGGTGGGTGATCCGGAAAAAATCGTATCCGGCACCACAAAAATCACTAAAAGCCCCGATCGGCAGTATATTGCGGAATTGACCGCTCGATTCGTCAAAGATGCCGGTATTATGAAAGACGGATTCTCCTTCCAGGGAGGCGCCGGTGGTACGGCATTGTCATTTTCCATCTATTTAAATAATATGATGCGCGAGGAAGGAATAAAATGCCGGTATATCCGTGCCGGCAGCACTCAATACACCGTCAAAATGCTGGAAGATGGCTTGACCGATTTCATCCTGGATGGGCAGACTTTCGACCTGGAAGGCGTCCGGTCCATGCGCGAAAATACCGGACATGTCAACACCAGCCCCTTCACCAGCTACAATTTTCACGGCAAAGGCAACTTCGCCTCCATGGTGGATGTGGTGGTGTTGGGCGCCACCGAAGTGGATGTAGGTTTCAACGCCAACGTAGTCACCCATTCCGATGGGAGATTATTGCATGGCATCGGCGGCTGGCAAAATTGCCTGTATTCTAAATGTACCATCCTGCCCATCCCGTCTTTCCGCGACCGGATACCGGTGTTGATTGACAGTGTGACCACAATTTGCGGTCCCGGCGAACTAATCGACGTCATCGTCACCGAGCGCGGCATTGCCATTAATCCCCTGCGCGAAGATTTGATAGACAAAATGAAAGGCTCTGACCTTCCCATCCGTTCCATCGAAGATCTGAAAAACGAAGTGGAGCAAATCTGCGGCGGCAAACCGGCTCCTCCGAAACTGGGCGACAAAGTCGTCGCTGCCATCAAATGGGTGGATGGTACCACTATTGACTGCGTAAAACAAGTTATTAGTAACAAGTAGCAACCACAAGTGGATTCCTGCCTTTGCAGGAATGAAGATTGATAATGTGGGATTGGGACATGATTGTCTACCGAATATTAATGCCGATGATAGCAGGTATCCTTTTCGCGGGGGTGGTTGGGTGTGAGGATTCTGGAACTTCATCGGATTGCAAAACTCCACCTAAGGAACAATGGTCAGAGAATTTGATCACTAACAGCAGTTTCGAATTCAACGGTCAGCCAACATTTGTGGGGTGGAGTTACACTACATGGGACTCATTAACTCAAGATGCTCCGGATAGTGGTGGGGAATGGTGCGCACTAATAGGAGCTGGTTGGATTCCCGAAATAAACTTTATAGCGACTTGGATCCCCGACATACAAGACGGTGATATCCTTCGCTTATCCAGCTATGTGCGATCATATCCTGGTGGACATGCACATATTGGCTTGCTCGCTGGTGATTCCCCTAATCCTTATAGTGATTACTTGATGACAACCGGCATTTCCTCCGCTGATTGGACTCGTCTTGTCGTGCAAGACACACTGGAAAACTTTTATGGCGATTCGGTGTGGGTGGTATTATCTGAATGGAATTCAGCGGAGATTGCCTTATGGGCATCGTTGTTCGATCTGGTGACACTGCAGCGGGTTGAGAATTGATTATCATTGATAGAGGTAGGCAATGAAACGAAGTTTAATCATAGTCTATTTACCGATACTCAAAAGGATAGCCTGTAGAATAATGACTTAAAATATTTTGAGTTACGCTTAAAATGAATTCAAATAAGAAGTTTAACCCGAAGGAGTGGTAATGCAAAAAGATTTCCTGGATATTTCCCAGTACACCTCTGAGGAATTGTCCGAAATCACACATCTAGCACTGGCAACCAAACAACAGATGCAAGACGGGATCCGTCCCACACCGCTGGAGGGAAAATCCATCGCCTTGATTTTCCATAAACCCAGTCTGCGCACCCGGATGTCCTTTGAGAAAGCCATTCATCAGCTCGGTGGGAACTCGATCTATGTCACCGGCGACGAATTCCAGTTGGGAAAACGGGAATCTATCCCCGACGCGGCTCGAGTGTTGTCCCGCTATGTCGAAGGAATCATGATCCGCACCTTCCACCAGCACGAAGTGGAGGAATTGGCTGAGTACGCCACGGTACCGGTGATCAACGGGCTGACCGATCTGCTACACCCCTGCCAAATCATGTCCGATATTATGACCATTCACGAGCATCAGGGCAGGGTTACCGATACCGTGATTGCCTATTTCGGTGACGGCAACAACGTGGTGAATTCCTGGATGAATGTCGCGGCGAGGCTGCCCTTATCACTCAGGGTTGCCACCTCGCCCGAAACCATGCCCAACATGGAAATCTACCAACGCGCCAAAAGCGAAGGCGCCGATATTACTATTGTGCACGACGCGCAGGAAGCAGCAAAGGATGCGGACGTGATTTATACCGATGTCTGGGCGTCCATGCAGGAAAAGGGCAAGGGGGAAGAGCGAGTGGAGATGTTAGCGCAATTCCAGGTGAACCAGGAATTGTTATCGCATGCCAAACCGTCAGCCATAGTGATGCACTGCCTGCCGGCGGAAAGGGGCAGGGAAATCACCGATGAAATGATGGACGGACCACAGTCCGTGGTGTTCGACCAGGCGGAAAACCGGCTGCATCTGCAAAAAGCCATCTTGATGAAATTGATCTCGTAGGGAACAATTCATAACCCATATCACTATAATAGGTAGTGAAGTTCCGCATTACTGAAATGTTGGAAAAGAAATCATTGAAAAATGAAGGAGGGACCTTCCCATGGTGCGATTACCATTTTCAAAGGGAGCCCTCGGTGTGGGGCTGTTTGTCTTAAGTATTTCGTTGTTGGGATGTTACACCATGTTACGGCATCCCACTGTATCTCAACCTCCACCCATTCACCCCGATTCTGCTGCCACTTATTCCCATGATTCTGGCTACAACCTGTCCTGTACTGACTGCCACAACAATCAGTATGACCATCGCCGTCAGGTGTATTACTGGAACGACTGGGGATGGTATCCCAATTACTACTATGGCTACATGGGATGGCGGCGGTACTACTGGCGACCGTGGTGGTATGATCATTATTACCGATACCCGTACGGGTATTATTACCGCGGTGGTGGAAGTGGCGGCGGATCCGGTGATCCACCGTCAAAACGGGAATTCGGGCGGCGGGAATTCTCCGACCCTTCTCCAGGCGGACCTCCTGTGTACGCCCCACCTGCGGTACAGCAACCACAGCAACCGCAAGAACCGGAATCATCGTCCCCTTCAGAGCAGCCTTCATCGGGGAAACGGTCGTTTCCCAAAAGTCAGGAAAAACGTGGTCAGCAGGAAGACCAAGACAATAAAAAGCGGAGGAAATGATGAAATACTTCTTGCCGATTACGATGGCAGTTGCGATGTTGGGATTGACTGTGGATTCTTATGGAGCAGAACTTTTCGAAGAAGTAATTTTACTGGGGGGAACATCGTCAGCTCCCGGTGCTCGAGCTGCCGGGATGGGGGGCGCATATACTGCAGTAGCTGACGATTACACCGCATCATACTGGAATCCAGCGGGATTGGCACAAATCCGCCGGATCGAAATCTACGGTGCGTTAGGGCAACGCAATTACAATAATCAGTCAACCTATTTCGGGAACGACACTGAGGCTTCCAGCAACTTTACCAAGTTCTCCAGCCTGGGAGTGGTGTTTCCGGTACCGATCTATCGCGGATCCTTAGTGTTTTCATTTGGATATAACTTAGTGCACGATTGGGACCGTATTACCTCATTTAAAGGTTCAAATTGGGGGTGGGGACTTAGTGGGTACTGGGCACAAGCGGAAGAGTTGGAAAGCGGTCACTTGGGATTCTGGTCCTTTGCTGGTGCAGTCGACCTGTCACCTAATGTATCATTGGGCGGTGCGTTGCAATATTGGACTGGACAGGATGATTACACAATTACAGGGCTGGTATGGGATTATTTGAGCGGGATTCCGCCAGATGAAACCTCATCAGTACAGGAGGTTATCGATACCGACCTGAAGGGTTGGCGGGGATCGATGGGAATACTGTTCCGAACCGGATCCGTTGCCAGAATGGGCGTAGTTATCATGACACCGATCGTGTTCGAGGCTGAGGAGAAATGGTCAGGCACTGGTTACGGCAGTGGAACCTGGGATTACCGCATTATTGAACCCTTTCACATTCGTGGAGGAACATCCTTCTCCCTCGGACGCGCCTTGCTATCATTGGATTTGGATTGGAAAGACTGGTCGCAGATCCAGTACCGTTCCGAACCCCCGATCCCCGGATACAGCGAAGCGGAAGCCAATATCGCATTACGGCGTGATTTCCGCGCTACATTGGGCATCAGTGGCGGCGCGGAGTTCCTGCTGCCGGTCTATGGGCTAAGGGTTCGCGCTGGAGGCGGTTTCGATCCTAATCCGGAAAAAGGATCCAGCACTTCCGATGGTCAAACCCATTTTTCCGCCGGACTGGGAATCCTGCTGGATGAAAGCGTGATGGTGGATGTTGCCTTCACCTCTAAGCGTTGGGAACAAAATTCCGATTTGCTCACCGAGGACATCAACTCTCAGAAAGTACAGCTATCCATCGCCTATCGGTTCTAAGTGATTGTCAATACGAGAAACAATGCCGCTGTTTGATTAGACAGCGGCATTTCTCTTGTCATGCCCTCCAGTCGGGTTTCAAACCAAGAGTAACCCGGCAGGCTACAATCTGCAACTAATCGAGTTTTTTGCTTGATTTATATCCTATTATGGATTATTTTAAGGACAGCCCGATAACAGACACTCTAATAACCCATATCGAACTGGGAATCTAAACGAGCAGACCGTCATGTCCGGCATCCGTCAACAAGTAGAACTTGGGAGCATCAATCCCGGCGATACCATCCAGGGATACTATATCCTGCGCAAGATGGAAATGCGATCCACCCGGAGCGGGAAACCCTACTTGTCTCTGGAATTGGCGGATCGCTCCGGCAGGTGCCCAGGGAAAATCTGGGAAGACGCCGAAAAAATCTCCCCGGAACTTTCTGAAGACCAGGTGGTGAAAATCCGGGGATCGGTGCAGGAATACCAGGGGCAGCCTGATCTCCACATCAAGCATATCCGCATGGCGACCGATTTGGATCCGGTGGAGCCGGAAAAGCTGATCAAAGCATCCACCCAGGACCTCGACGCTCTCTACCAGCGAATCCTTGATACCATCTCGGGGATGGAAAATCCCCACCTGCGCAACCTGTTGACTTCCATATTCGAGGACGAGGAAATCCGTGCCAGTTTTTCCCGAGCCCCCGGCGGGAAGTTATGGCACCATGCCATGTTCGGCGGACTGCTGGAACATACCGTGTCGGTGATGGAATTGTGTCGATCGATTTCGGAACATTATCCCAACCTTAACGGTGAGTTACTGATGGCTGGAGCCTTGCTGCACGATATCGGTAAAACCGAAGAACTGGGCGGACGCTGGGCGATCGACTACACAGATGCTGGACGTTTGATAGGACATTTAAACCAGGGCACCATCATTGTCGATCGCGCCATGCAGGGAATCCCGGATTTTCCTCAAGACCTTAGAATGCAGGTATTCCACATGATTCTGAGCCACCATGGAACAAAGGAGCAGGGATCCCCGATACTTCCCCAAATGTTGGAAGCACAAATTCTGTATTATGCGGATCAGATCGATTCTGATGTCAATGCCTGGCAGCACATCGTCGAACGTGATACAGACGGAAAAAGCTCTTGGAGTTCCTATATCAATTTAATAAATCGATTTCTCTATTTGGGTCAACAAGAAGAAACAGGTCACGAGGACAAACAATGAAGAGATACAGTTCAGTTTTGAGGATTAATTTACTGCTGCTATGCACCACCATTCTGTCTGCCCAGCCGATACAGATCCACAACCACGATATTACCCTGCGCCTTAAGCTATCCGATCACGAGGTGGTGGGAGTGGACCACATGTCGATTAGCGCAGTGGACGTGCCGGATATGACGCTTATCCTGAATAAGGATTTCCAGGTGCACCATGTTAAGGTGGAGGGCGCTGATGTGGATTTCAAAATCCTCAAACAAGTAACCGCCCGTGATTTTGGGTTGCTGCCGGATGAGAATAAAGAAGAATATTATTCCCGGGCGCAAGGGATACGAATCATCCTCCCCAATCGTATAACCTATAGGGAAGTGATGGCGGTGGAAATCGCTTACAGCGGTATAATGTATGACACGGTCAGTGCCTCAGAGTTTTCCCGCACTACCGTCAAAAATCAAACCATCGGTATCGTGGGGACCGAAGGGGTGTTTCTGACCCCATCGGGAATATTCTATCCCACTTTTCCGGAGGGGATGTCGGTGTACCGCCTGTCAACGGCGCTGCCCAAACCGTATGAATGCGTCACACAGGGACGCCGTACTCAGCGCATCGAATCCACGGATAGCGTCTGGACCGTGTGGGAATCGGTACATCAGTCGGACGGCATCCACCTGATCGCCGGACAATATGACGTGGGCGAACATCAATCCGGCGATCTGATGATTTATACCTTCCTGACTCCGGGGAACAGCCGGTATGCCGATATGTACGTACCGATGATTAAAGAATACATCAAGCTCTACGAAAACTTGATCGGTCAGTATCCCTATTCCAAATTCGCATTGGTGGAGAACTTCTTCGAAACTGGCTACGGAATGCCCAGCTACACCCTACTGGGACCGACAGTCATGGCGATGCCGTTTGTGATGAAGGTATCGCTGCCACACGAAATCCTGCACAATTGGTGGGGAAACGGCGTGTTCGTGGATTATCAGGAAGGGAACTGGTGCGAGGGCTTGACCTCCTACATGTCCAACTACTATATCAAGGAACAGGAGGGAGCTGATGTTGCGAAAGACTACCGCCGTAACGCCTGCCGTGACTATACCAGCTATGTGGATGAAGGAAACGATTACCCCCTGGTGGACTTCGTATCACGGGTGGAAGCCAGCGACCGAGCCATTGGATATGGGAAATGCATGATGGTGTTCCATGGACTGCGCATGATGGCGGGCGATGAATCCTTCTATGAAGCGTTGCGGTACGTGTATCGTGAAAAGCTGTTCCAACCTGCGACATGGCACGATTTCCGAGCTGCATTCGAATGGGTGGCGGGGGAAGACCTCGGTTGGTATTTCGATCAATGGGTGTATAAGGAAGGCGGTCCGAAGATTTCCTTAGGGGAAGTCAGCCAGACTGCGGAAGGACCCATGGTGAAGGTCACTGCGGAAATCAGCCAATCGAAACCCGTGTTCCGGCTGCAGGTGCCGGTGGTGGTGACCACGGAAACCGAAACCTTCCGTTCCCTGTTCAACATCACCCAGGAACACCAGATGATTACCATGGAAGTGGACGACACTCCAACATCGTTGGCAGTGGACCCTGATTTCGATGTGTTCCGCCGGTTGGATATGATGGAATTGCCGCCCACCGTTGCCCGGGTATACGGTGATGAAGAGTTGCTGGTCGTGCTACCCTCAAATGCTCCGGATGTGTTAAATGACGCTTACCAGGAAGTGGCGAATGTGCTCACCCGCACCGGTGACGCAACCACGGTCACTGACGCGCAATTGACCAATGGGCAAATTAAGAACCATTCCTTGTTCCTGCTGGGTTCAACTCGGGAAAATACCGCTTATGAACGGTTAAAGTTGGCTGAAGACCGATTCCAGCTATCACCAGCGGGAATCATGATCGGGGAAGACCGGTATGCGACACTTGATGTGGCGGTGGCAGTGGTCACCGAACACCCCAAGCGGGTCGATAAAATCGTAGCATTCCTGTTCGGGAGTGACCCGGATGCCATCCAAAATGCCGGCAGGAAGCTACCCCATTACGGGAAATATAGCTGGGTGACATTCCAGGGAACCAAGCGATGGGAACGGGGAACCTGGGACGCCGCCCACAGCCCCTTGAAACATAATTTCTAATATCGATTAAATATCAGAGATCGAGGTAAACGATGAGTTTCTGTCCTGAATGTCGTGTAGAATATTTGCCTGAAATTACAAAATGTCCGGATTGTGGAGCGCAACTGGTGGACGAATTGCCGGACTTCCCGGACGTGGAATGGGTGGCGCTGCCCAGTGTCTCCGGCGTGGTGTACGCCCAGATGATCAAAGGCGCATTAGAGAAATTGGACATCCCGAGCTATGTCCAATCGCTATGGTCATCCGGCGGATTGGGCGTAATCAGCTCCACATCCATGCCCGGCATGACCGCCAAAGTCATGGTTCCCAAACCCGAATACGACCGAGCGCTTGAAGTACAAGAAAGCATGATCGATCACGAATAAAACCTTTTTTGTCGAATCCGTGGGATTCAGAAATTGAATCCCGGACCTGAATTAACGGAGGAGGTTGTCATGCGATACTGTCAAAGTTGTAAGGTAGTGTATCCTCAGGAAATGATACGGTGCCCTGTCTGTGATGTGGATTTGGCGGATGAGCTTCCCGGTGCCTCAACAATCGAATGGGTTTCCCTGCCGAAAATTCCCGGGCTTATGGAAGCGCACCGGATTACCGATGAACTGGATCGGGCGGACATCCCTTGCTACATCGACATGCCGGACGTGTTGGCGACCATAATGGTGCCAAAGAATAAATACGAGCATGCCTTGGAAATCCAGCAGAGTGTGACGGGTGAAGACAGTTATCACACCAGATGAAAAACTAACAGGAAATTTTCATGACCAATATTATGGACGTTTTCGGGAGGGAAGTGTTGGATTCGCGGGGGAATCCTACGGTGGAAGTGGAAGTGGTGCTGGATTCGGGAGTGATGGGACGCGCTATCGTGCCGTCTGGAGCCAGCACCGGTGAACATGAAGCACTGGAGTTGCGCGACGGTGACAGCGAGCGTTACTTGGGCAAAGGCGTCCGGAAAGCAGTGGAAAATATTAACTTGGAGATCGGACCCAAGCTGGTCGGCAAGGACGCGTCTTACCAGATGGAGATCGACCGCAATCTGTGCGAATTTGACGGCACCTCCGGAAAATCCAAATTGGGCGCCAATGCCATTCTTGGGGTATCCATGGCGGTATGCCGTGCCGCTGCTGCTGCGGTGGACTTGCCGTTGTATCACTACATCGGCGGGATCGGAGCCTGTACTCTTCCCGTCCCCATGATGAACGTAATCAACGGCGGTGAACACGCCGATAACACCCTCGATATCCAGGAATTCATGATCGTCCCCCGCGGAGCCCCAAACTTCAGCGAAGCGCTGCGGATGGGTGCGGAAACCTTCCATACCCTGAAAAAAGTATTGAATTCTAAGGGGTTATCGACCGGCGTGGGTGACGAAGGCGGGTTTGCCCCCAACCTAAAAACCAACGCGCAAGCCATCGACTTGATCCTGGAAGCGGTGGAGCAGGCAGGATACAAACCCGGTGAGGATATCTATATCGCCCTGGACGCCGCCGCCAACAGCTTCTACCAGGAAGAAACCAAGAAATACCGGCTGGCAAGCGACAAACAGGAATTAAGCGCCGAAGCGATGGTGGAATATTATGGCGCCTTGGTGGACAAATATCCCATCATCTCCATCGAAGACCCCATGGATGAAAACGACTGGGTGGGATGGGAATTGATTACCCGGGAACTGGGCTCGAAAATCCAAATAGTGGGCGATGATGTGTTTGTGACCAATCCTACACGGCTGGCAAAAGGTATCAACGAAGGCATCGCCAATGCTATCCTGATTAAATTGAACCAAATCGGCACCGTGTCCGAAACCCTGGAAACCATGCTCCTGGCGTACCGGAACGGGTACAAATGTGTGGTGTCCCACCGTAGCGGTGAAACCGAAGACACCACTATCGCCGACCTGGCGGTCGCCACCAATTGCGGGCAGATCAAGACCGGTTCCTTGAGCCGTACAGACCGTGTCGCTAAATACAACCGACTGCTGCGGATCGAAGAAGAGTTAGGCGCCGACAGCCGCTATTACGGCACCATCTGGAAATAACCATATTATGGAGTGCGGTAGCTTGCTACCGCATTGTTCCCGCCAGGTTTCAAGCTAAGAGTAACCTGGCGGGCGATGAATCCAATGCGCATCCTCAGAAGCAAAGACGGAAAAATCCAACCCTGGCGGGTGGGGGTAGCTGTCCTGGTGATTGCGGGGATATTGATCCCCTTCTGCACTGGGTCGCGGGGGTTGTTTACCCTGATCCGGCTGTACCGGGACGTCAACCGCATGGAGCAGAAGATGGAGCAGACCACTCAGGAAAATATCGCCATCACCGACACCATTCAGGCACTGGAATCCGGCGATCCGGTGGCGTTAGAATTAGAAGCGCGCAAACTGGGGATGATCAAACCCGGCGAAACCATCTACCGCGTTGTCCCGGAATCACCGTAAACTTTGGAGTGCGCAAGTCCCAAAGACCCCTAAGTGGCTTGCTTGCGCGAGCGCCCCTAAGGGCGCTTTTTAGGTCGGGTTCCAAACGTAGCGTAACCTGGCGGGTATGAATAGCACCACGGCATTATGGAGTGCAGCAGCCTCCCGTACTCGATACGGGATACCGCATTAAGAATAACACCACAATTCATTGTGGTGATAATGAGCAAATAACCAATATTCCCTAACCGCTTCAGCGGTTTACCCTTATAATGGCGGGTATCTTAACCGTCATTGCGCATTCGGCAAATGCCGAATGCGATCCTAACATTCTTTCTTTCAAACTTTCACACTTTCAAACTATGAATCCCCCCCGCATCCTAATCACCGGCAAACCGGGTGTCGGCAAAACCACCGTAATACAAAAGGTGCTGAAAGAACTACCGGTATCGACCGGAGGATTCTACACCGAGGAGATCAGAGAAAAAGGCGCCAGGGTAGGATTCCGGCTGAAAACCCTGGATGGGCGGGAAGGCATCTTGGCACATGTGGATTCCGATTCCCCCTACCGGGTATCGAAATACGGCGTAGAGGTTAAAGCCTTCGAGGACATTGCAGTGCCGGCGTTGGAGGAAGCCCTGAAACGCGACCAACTGCTGGTGATGGACGAACTGGGGCGGATGGAGTTGTTCAGCAAATTGTTCCAACAGACCGTACACCGCATCTTGGAACATCCCGTACCGGTATTAGCGGTGATCCAGGACCGCCGTAATCCGTTCTTGGACGCCATCCGCCTGCGCAACGACGTCACCCTCATCCGCATTACCGACAAAAACCGCAACCAGGTAGTAGCGGAAATCGCTAATAAATTCAAGGAGTATTTCCCATAACTTTGGAGTGCGCAAGCTTGCTTGCGCTTTGTTTTCGGGAAGCTTGCTTCCCGTCCCCCCGAAGCAAGCCTCGGGGAAGAAAGGCGCCCTTGAGGACGCACTCTATAAAAACAACCCTATTTGTCATCCCGCACTTGCTGCGGAATCCCAGAAAGCCTGTCCGCCCACCGGCGGATCATTGCGAATCCCGACTGGTCGGGATAGCTTGTCCCGCCCTTGCGGGATGGCAATCTCATCCAATCCCCTTGATCCTGAAATTCCCACCACAGGGGTAACGTGGAGGTGGATCATGAAAACTCGAAACGTGTTTCTTTTAGCATCGCTCTCTGTCATCTTATTAACAGTTACACTATCATACGCCCAAGCACCTGACACCTTGTGGACAAGAACATATGGGGGAACCATGGAAGATTATGCAATTTCCGGGCAACAACTACCTGACGGGAATTACATTATCGTAGGATATACCACCTCATTTGGTGCTGGGGGATTTGATGCATGCCTGGTAAAGATTGATTCGGTGGGTGACACCCTATGGACCAGAACCTACGGTGGAACTGGAGAAGATAGAGGCTACTCTATCAGGCAGGCGACGGCCGGGGGATATGTCATCGGGGGATATACAACATCCTTTGGTGTCGGCATGGATGATGGGATGATCATTAAAACAGACAGTGTGGGGAATACTACGTGGTTACATACTTTTGGGGGTTTTGCTAATGACCATTTCGGAGATGTTCGAGAAACGCACGACCAGGGATTTATCGCTACGGGATATACCGAATCCTTTGGTGCAGGTGGGAAGGATTTGTATCTTGTGAGGACTGATCGTAGCGGGGATACTCTTTGGACTCGTGCCTACGGCAGTTCGCAGACTGAGGAGGGTGCTCGCGTTCAGCAGACATCAGACCGAGGTTTTTTGGCGGTGGGCTACACTAACGACAATGGGACTTATGACTTCTATTTAGTGAAAACTGACTCAGTGGGCGATACTCTTTGGACGAGAACCTATGGTGGAAACGGCACTGAATTTGCTTTAGATGTCCAGCCATGCAGTGACGGATCATTTATATTAGTAGGACCAACTTCATCAGTGGGAAGCACTTGGAATATCAAATTGCACAGAGTTTCTGAGACTGGAAACACCATTTGGGGGCGAACTCTTGTACGATCCCATGACCAGGGCGGATATTCAATTGATCAGTGTTCTGACGGTGGGTTTATTATCTCAGGATATTATACATCCCAATACTCTGTGCAACCGTTTAAAATTTACTTGGTAAAAACTGACAGTTTGGGCGATACCCTTTGGACACAAAAGTACGGTGGAACCAGCGATGAATGGACTAATTATGTTCAACAAACATCTGATGATGGATATTTCATTGTCGGATATACCGAATCATTTGGCGCTGGCATGGTGGATATGTATGTAATAAAAACTGAGGCTGAAGGAAATCCCAATGTTCCAAATCTTAATGTAGAATCCGCACCAAAAGATTTTGCATTATTCCATGCCTATCCGAATCCCTTTAATGCAATTACTACAATATATTATGATGTTTCTTTGAATGGAAGAGTGCAAGTGGATGTCTATAATATATTGGGAGAACGAGTAGCGACGGTAGCGGAACATCAAGCAATTCCAGGACGGTACTTGGTGACCTGGGATGCGGGGGATTTACCGTCGGGAATCTATTTCTGCCGTATGCAAGCCGGCGATTTTCAACAAGTGCGGAAAGTAGTGTTATTGAAATAGCATATAAATGGTGCTGTCAGGTGCCCTCACCTGACAGAAAATAATGGACAACCTAATCACCACAGATTTCCTGGTTATCGGTTCCGGCGTAGCGGGATTAACCTTTGCTTCCAACGTCTGCGACAAAGGCAAAGTCATCATCGTCACCAAAAAATCCGACACCGAATCCAACACCAACTACGCCCAGGGCGGCATCGCATCGGTGAACGCACCGGATGACAGCCCGGAACTACACATCCAGGACACCTTGGAGGTGGGTTGCGATTTGTGCCATCAGGATGCAGTGGAATTAGCCATCCGTGAAGGACCGGCTCGGATAGAGGAGTTAATCCAATTAGGGGTGGAATTCACCCGCAACCAGCAAGGAAATCTGGCTTTGGGACGCGAAGGAGGGCATTCCCGCGACCGCATCGTACATTCCAAGGATATGACCGGTTACGAAATCGAAAAAACCATGGTAGCCAAAGCCAAAGAATGCCCCAGCGTCGAAATCCTGGAAAACCATATCGCCATTGATCTGATAACCGTCCCCAAAGTCCGGGAACGAAAAATCCCCCCCACCGGCACTCGGTGTTGGGGAGTGTATGCTCTGGACCAGGAAAAAGGGGAAGTGGTCACCATCCTCGCTAAAGTTGTCTACTTGTGCACCGGCGGCGCCGGTCGCGTGTACATGCACACCACTAATCCCGACATCGCCACTGGTGATGGGATCGCCATGGCGTACCGAGCCGGCGCTAAAATCGCCAACCTGGAATTCATGCAGTTCCATCCCACCACCTTGTATCCCCCTCGGAACCGTAGTTTTCTGATTACCGAAGCGGTGCGTGGGTTCGGCGGGATCCTGCGCACCCAGGATGGTCGTGCCTTCATGGACGAATACAGCCCCAAAAAGGACCTGGCGCCCCGTGACATCGTCGCCCGCGCCATCGACCGGGAATTGAAGCTGCGGGGGGAAGAATTCGTACTGTTGGATGTCACCCATAAAGATGCCGAAGCGATCAAAAAAAGATTCCCGCACATCTACAGAACGTTGATGAAAGCGGGAATCGATATGACAATCGAGCCGATTCCGGTGGTTCCGGCGGCTCACTACATGTGCGGCGGAGTGGTTACCGATCTCGATGGGAGGACGTCGATCCAGGGGCTATACGCCGCAGGCGAAGTAGCCATGACCGGCGTTCATGGTGCCAACCGCCTGGCGTCCAATTCGCTGTTGGAAGCGGTGGTGTTTGCTCACCGAGCCGCCGAGACCGCCGCCAATGAGCTGATAAAAACTTCGGAGCGATATCCATTAGTACCTCGTTGGTCTGATGAGGGAACCATGAACCACGAAGAGTGGGTTCTGATTTCCCATGATAAATTAGAGATTCAACAGTTGATGTCTGACTACGTCGGGATTGTCCGGTCCAATTTGCGATTAGTGCGTGCCCAGCGTCGTATTGACCTGATTGCCGAAGAAATCAATGCGTTTTACTGGAAGACTCCGGTGTCCGAAGGAATCCTCGAACTGCGAAACATCGCACTGGTGGCGCAATTAATCATCTTCTGCGCCTTGACCCGACGGGAAAGCCGGGGATTGCATTACAATACCGACTATCCCGACCGAGACGACGAAAATTGGCGCATCGATACCGTAATTTAGAAATTACCGGCGTCGGTAGACTTTAAAGAACTCATCGCCTGCTCTTCTTTCTTTTCCCGTGCCAATCGCTTTTGATTTAATGAATTGGCAATCAGCACAGCGATACCGATGCACAAGGGTATAACACCAAAACTGTAAAACCCGGGACCAGCACACCATTCAGCAGGAAACAAGAAACCGTAAAACACCAATCCCACACCAATTCCGATCCACACCAAAGCTGCGGTATACGGATTATGATGTTTCGGTTTCTTCGGTCTTTCTTCTACTAAGGAAGGTGGTAGGTCTACCCCTTTCTCCAAAGCCAGCATCCGCTGTTTGTGTTCCATCTGACGGCGTTTGTATTGCGCATTGATCGCAAAATATACGATCAGCACCATGGCACCGAACATCGTGATGGGTATCATGAATTCCATGATCCTCTCCTTCATAAATAATTGTTGATTGCCTGCGTTCTGATTTATTAGTGCACCGGTGGGTGCGAAATGTTGCAGGAAGGAAAAAATTTTTACCATTGCAACATTCAGGCGTATCGTCGAGTCTATTAAAATGAAAGCCAATGGATTTCCGCCATATGATTCATAGTGATGACACGGTTCTTTATAAACGACTGATTAAGCAGGATGCCACTGCCTTTCAGGATTTAGTGGATCAATATAAAAATTTAGTTCACAGTGTCATCCGCCAAACCATTCCGGAAACCACCCAGGCGGAAGACTTGGCGCAAGAGGTCTTTATAAGGATATACAAAGGACTACCGGGATTCAAAGGACAATCCCGATTGTCAAGCTGGATTTGGCGGATCGCCTATCGCGTTTGCCTGTCCGAAATCAAACAAATCCGGAAAGAAAAAGGACTGGTATCCATCGACGACCCCGACGCCAGCATGAATCTAAGGATTCACCCGGATGTGGTCGATGAAAAAAGTACCTGGGAAAAGATTGATGACCGGGACCAATGGGAAGTCCTGTTCAAACAGTTGCCGGCGCGCCATCGGATGATTTTAGTGCTATACTATTACCGGAACTTGTCCTATTTGGAAATCGCCGAAATCCTGGATCGTCCCATGGGCACGGTAAAAAGCGACTTAC
>CBDVBD010000061.1:0-16686 GCA_965372135.1 uncultured bacterium
ATGATATCGATGGGAACGACACCAAAGAAATTATAGTGGGAACCGGTGATGGGAAATTGTATGTGTGGGACGACACAGGAGTAGTGAGACCAGGCTTTCCCTACCAAACCGGAAATAGGATTGTCAGTTCCCCGTCTGTGGGTGATTTGGATGGTAATGGTTCCACCGATATTGCTTTCGCGTCTTGGGACTATCATCTGTATTTCCTGGACGCTTCCGGCAACGAGCTGTCGGCTCCGGTGGATCTTGGAATCTTTGTCTCCTCGACTCCTGCCTTAGGAGAATTGGATGGTGAACCAGGCTTGGAAGCGGTGGTTGGCGGTTTCGACGGTCGCATCTGGGCAGTGAAAGGCGACGGAACCGTGTTGAATGGATTCCCGGTGCAACTGACTGGTGAACCGGTAATATCCACCGGTGCGGTGCTGGTGGATTTGGCAGGGGATTCCCGTCCAGAAATGGTTTTTGGAGCCTGGGACGGAACGGTGATCGCGCTCAATGCCGATGGTTCTGTACTATGGGAAACATCGGTCGGCAGTGGCGTAAGAGCGGATATGACTGCCGCTGATCTCACCGGTGAAGGACCCAGGATTTTGATTGGTACCATGAGTGGACATCTGGTTATCCTCGACGCCGATGGGGCAGAAGTGGATCGTTTTAATATGGGATCAGCCATCCGTTCTTCTCCGGTACCGGAAAACTTCGATCTGGATTTGGATTTGGAGATTGTGGTTATTACCATGAATGGGCAGTTGCATTTGATAAACCCGGATGGAACAAGCCTCCCCAACTTTCCTGTGTCCGTGGGGAGTGGGGTTGTCTCGTCGCCGGCAATTTCCGATATCAATCATGGCTATGGTCCCGATATCATCTTCGGTGACATGAACAACCGTCTGCACGCCTATTCGCTTTTTGGCACTGAATTACCCTACTTTCCCATTGATGTATCATGTTCGATTTTCTCGTCTCCAGCTATAACAAATTTAGATTCTGACGCCGATCTGGATATTATAGTCGGTACGGGAAACTGCCTCATGGTGATCGATTATAAAACGGATACTTGGCGAAACCATTTCTGGAATATGTTCCGAGGGAATCCGCAGCGGACGTCAAATTACTTGGATGGATTCTACTTTGGAGTGGATCCTGAAATCGCCACCGAAAAGCTGATACCCATGGATTTCTACTTGGCGCCAAACTACCCGAATCCATTTAATCCCAGCACAACCTTAACTTACACAATTAACCAACCAGCGCTTGTTTCACTGACCATTTGGAATGTACTTGGACAACGAGTGGCAACGTTGATTGACGGACACCGTGATACTGGAACTCATCGCATTCTGTTCGATGCATACGCCCAAAGTTCCGGAGTATATTTTGCCCGCTTTCAAGCTGGATCCCATGTCCAGATCCAAAAAATGGTGCTGGTTCGCTAACATACTGACTACATTAGGATTTCGTAGTGATCAACCGTAATGATCGCACACAAAAATACCCCGTTACAGGGTATTTTTGCTTTGTCTATATTGTATCTTTCATGGTGGTGTATTGTCTCAGCTGTACACCACCCCCACCTAAACCCCCACCTGAAATCCCAACGGTCCAAGTTAGTGCCGATGTGACAGCGGATGTCGTTGTTCCCCAGGAAAATATCCGGGAATATCCCAATGGTCCTGTGATCGGTAAGGTCCAAGGAGGAAACACGGTCAAGATCATTTCTCCTAAAGGGAATTGGATGCACTGTAATGTAGGCGACACCCTGGAAGGCTGGATTTGGGCACCGTCATTGGGTTTTCCGAAATTCTCCTTTCTTGACGTTCAAACCTATTTTCCCGGTGCTAATCACCACCTAATACCATATCATGACCTAGAGCAGCGGCTGGGGATGCCATCAAAAATCACTCAGGAAAGTCCCCATTATCAGCGGATTGTGTTTGACAACACGCTGCAGAATGGGAGTCTCCCCTTCGGAACCTATAAGTTTCAACGGTTGGAATTGATGGTGGTTCAACCATCTGATTTTGTTGTACAGGTTGATATTAACCTTGGCAAAAAAGAAGCTACAATATCCGAACTGCTGACATTATTTGGTTTAAACTATGTGCCCCCCACTAAATCCAGTTTTAAAAATGTCTACTGGGATAATGCGTTTCCCGGATTGGATCGCGTGGTTATGGATCGGTACCAAGGCAGTTTTCAATTCTTATCCTGGGTGCGTATTTACAAAGAACATCCCGATCATTGGCAAGATGTTGTAACCATTTTTGATCGTTCTTGCCAAATTGCGCAAAATAACCAAGTAACAATTCATGTTATACTTGAAACCTCCGACAATATGGCGTATTCAGACATTTTGTTGAGAGTTGGTTTTTACAATAATGAGCGTCAGTTAATCGCTGAAGATACTATTGGACCTCTTTCTGATGTCGTAGTATCGCATGGTCAAACGGAAATTTTTGTGGATCGGAATATCCCGTCATTGGCTGGTCGAAAGGTTGCGAATTACAAAATAGAAATCATATCTGCCCGACCGCTTTTCACAGTCGTCACACCTTAGCATTAAACAATTAGGGCTTGTGACTTTCTCAAATTGTTATCGTTATTTCCTCTATGGAATCCAAAGAGTTGAAAAACCAAAATACTGAATGGATGGGAATTCGCTCCCATCGCTGGTTAATAGTCTTGTTTAGTATCTTGGCATTATTGTTGTTTCTGTTGCTTCTCGAAGGTTTTCTGCGATTGGTTGGCGTTAGGAATCCAATCAGATATGAACCAGTACCCACCAGCGATCTGTTTGTACATCATGATACGTTGGGTTGGGTACTGAACCCGGATGCAGGGAGTCGTCACATCGGTTACGAATACGATGTATTTTATACCATTGATAGCTCAGGAAATCGATTGACACCGGCTTCGGTGAGAAATGCGGATTTACATATTATTTGTTTGGCTGGATCGATGACATTTGGGCATGGACTAAATGATGAGGAAACAATCCCTAATCGAATCGCACAGATGTTGGAAGCGAAGGTCTGGAATCTTGGGGTTCAAGGGTATGCCACCGATCAATCGATGCTGCAATTGCGAAGTTCCATCGCCGATCTTCAACCGGATGTGGTGGTATTTTCTTACTTGCCTTCACATATAGAACGCAATGCATGCCTGCCCAAGTGGATGAATAAATTACGCAATACCGGTCGTAACAAGCCGAAGTTTCACTATAACGGCAGGGAACTTCAACTAATCCAGGTACCCGGTTGCGAAGATGATACCCAGTTGAGTGAGATGATGCATCAACCAATTGACACACCGCGATCCGGAGGTTTTTTTTTGAGCTAAGGGAACAATTGCGCAGCAAAAGCGCTTTATACTATTGGTTGCGGATAATGCTGTGGCGCACACAAACCCTGTTCCCCCAAAATCCTTTTCCCCAATATTTGGACCCGGAACATCCCGATTGGATATTGACACAGGAACTGATAAAAGCCATTCGGAATATGTCAGAGGCTCACAACGCCAAGTTTCTTTTGGCGCTGCTTCCCCAAAGGAATTATCTAAACGGCAAATATGATCCAGTTATTTACGGTGATATTCAATCCTTTGCTATACGCGAAAATATCGAGCATATCAACCTGTTATCGGAGATGACAGCTTATCATTGGACGGATATCTTTTATCCTGAGGATGGTCATTTTACCCCAAGGGGGGCACAAGTTGCAGCCCAGGCAATTTCCAGAACAATTCAAACCATGGACCTACCATGACAACAACCATCACTGAACCGGAAGTCACGTTACAATTAGCCATCGACCACGGATTATCCACCGAAGAATACGACCGGATTTGTAAAATCCTGAATCGGGTACCGACCTATTCTGAACTGGGGGTATTTTCGGTAATGTGGTCGGAACACTGCAGTTACAAGAATTCGATTTTGGAGTTGAAAACCTTACCACGTGAGGGTCCCAATTTGTTGGTGGGCGCCGGTGAGGAGAACGCCGGCTTGGTGGATATCGGCGATGGCTTGGCGGTCGCGTTCAAAATCGAAAGCCACAACCACCCTTCGGCGCTGGAACCTTATCAAGGCGCAGCCACTGGCGTCGGGGGGATATTACGTGATATCTTTTCCATGGGAGCTCGACCGATCGCATCGTTGGATTCGCTGCATTTCGGTCCCCTGAATATTGACCGCAACCGGTTCCTGCTGGACGGTGTAGTACGTGGTATTGGCGACTACGGAAATTGTTTCGGTGTGCCCACCGTGGCGGGCGAAATTTATTTCGACCCCTCGTATTCCGGAAATCCAATAATCAATTGCATGGCGGTGGGGATTGTCAAACATGACCGCATCGCCAGTGCCACTGCCGAAGGTGTAGGCAATGTGGTGATGATTGTGGGATCATCCACTGGCAGGGACGGCATCCACGGCGCTACGTTTGCTTCGGAAGAGTTATCCGAAGCATCCGAAAGCAAGCGGTCGTCCGTACAGGTCGGTGATCCGTTTACCGAAAAGCTATTGATGGAAGCAACGTTGGAGTTAGTTCGCAGCGGTGCCCTGGTGGGTGTGCAGGATATGGGAGCTGCCGGAATCACCTGTTCCACTTGTGAAATGGCGGCGCGAGGGAAATCCGGCATTGAGGTTGAATTGGCACATGTCCCAGTGCGCGAGGATAAAATGACCCCGTACGAAATCCTATTGTCTGAATCCCAGGAACGAATGTTGGTGGTCATTGAAAGGGGAAAGGAAGAAGTCGCGCAGGATATCTTTCGGAAATGGGATCTGCATGCGGAAATCATCGGTCATGTGACCGATGATGGCTATATGCGAGTACGTAACCACGGGGAAATAGTGGTGGAAATTCCAGCGGATGAGTTGGCATTGGGCGGCGGTGCACCTCAATATCGCCGGGAATCCAAAAAACCTGATTGGCTGGATGATCTAACAACCTTCGATCCGCATACTCTTCCGGAACCGCAGGATTATAACCAGGCATTTCTTGACCTTCTGGGAACGCACACTATTGCGTCCAAACATTGGGTGTTTGAGCAGTATGATACCACAATCCGCAATAATACCCGGGTGCCGCCCGGTAAGGGTGATGCCGCAGTATTAAGGATTAAAGGGTCTAAAAAAGCATTGGCATTGACCACGGATTGTAATAGTCGGTACGTATTGTTGGATCCCAGGATAGGTGGGCGAATTGCAGTGGCGGAAGCAGCTCGCAATGTGGTTTGCACAGGCGCCCGACCGGTGGCGATCACCAATTGCCTGAATTTCGGTAATCCCATGAAACCGGAATTATATCATTTCTTCCGGGAGGCGGTAGCTGGAATGGGGGAGATGTGCCGGGCATTGGATACGCCGGTTACCGGCGGGAATGTATCCTTCTACAACGAGTCGGAAGATTCTGCGGTATTACCCACACCGGTGATCGGAATGTTGGGAGTATTGGATGACATTGAACATTCCTTAGGAGCTGGGTTTACCGGCATCGGTAATCATGTACTGATGTTGGGGGAGTTGACTCCCGCCTTAGGCGGTAGTGAGTACCTGTTTCAACTAACTGGTGAGGTGAAAGGTCCTTGCCCACACCTGGACGTCGATCGTGAAAAAGCACTGCAGCAGGTGTGTCTGGAAGCAAACCAGCAGGAGTTGATACAAGCAGCCCACGATATTTCTGAAGGGGGTTTATCGGTGGCATTGGCGGAAATGTGCTTGATGTCGACAATAGAGGATTTAGGAATTTACGTTGATATTGACACAGAAATGCGACCCAGTGAGATCCTATTTTCTGAGTGTCAATCGGTGATATTGGTGGAAGTATACCCGGAAAATGTGATGGAAATCTTGCGACTGACGCAATCGTGCGGTGTCCCCTGTATCGATCTTGGTTCTACCGGTGGAGATCGTTTTATAATCAACTCCTGGATCGACTTGCCCATTTCTGAGCTACATCGCACCTATTATTGCAGTCTGAATGATAAAATGCAGCAATGGTAAATGATGGTTGAGGATAAACCCAAAAAGAAACAAAGAAAATGGTGGCGGCGAATATCGATCTTCGTCGCATTGATTTTGCTGTGTTGGGCGGTGCTTTTCGCTGTGCTCAAATGGTGGTTTCCTGAGCGACTCGTAATACAATATGCGGTTAACTACATCCAGGATAAATATAATGTAACTGTTACCATTGAAGACGCGTCGATTGATCCATTTGCACGCATCGAATTTAGCAGATTAGCCATCACTTATGAAGGCGATAATGATCCAATATTCTATGTGACTTCCATTAAATTCAGTTATGATATATGGTCGCTTCTAATCCGCCGTCAGCTTAAAATTCATCATATTGCTCTTGATTCACCGCTTATTGGCTTCAGAACGATGACCAATGGACAATGGAATTTTATGGCAATTCTTGAACAATTTGAATCCCAAACAGAAATAACCCCACATGATGCATCCAAAGATTCTGATCGAGAATTTCCTATCCAAATCCAGCTAAAGAAATTTGAAATGAAGGACATCAGATTATCGCTGGTTGGATCCTTGAACAATAAGAATATATTTGTAGTTTTAGGTCCTATTGATTTTCTTCTGAACGATGTTACTGGCAAATCCATCGATAATCTGAGTGGCAAGGTACGTGTTAATTCAGCCGATTGTCAGTTACTAACCTCCATATTCAAACCTCAACAACTTGTTTTTGAATCCTTTATTGATTGTGATATAGTTGTTGATGTTACACCTGATATCATAGATTTTTCTTTGAATTCGAGTATACATCCTAATCAACTTAGTTTAAATAAATTGGATTGGCAACCGAAAATACTACCGGATTTGTCCCTATCGGCAAGTTTATCTTGGAATCGGAATCAAAATACTATTTCCTGTACTTCCTTCAATATTGCATCCGATCCTTTTCAGCTAGACATTCAAGCTGAAGCCGCATTGGATAGTATTCCCAAATGGTCGCTGAGCATTGCACCAACCAGTTTCAATATCGCATTGATGATAGGTCGAGCCATCGAATTGAATCTGCCCGGCTTGGAAATCCTTGAACAGATTCCCGATATTGACGGTTCCATAGAATTGAAAAATTTTAATATAACAGGGTCTGGTATCGACCCGAAATCCCAGGATTTCCAAACCGCTTTATCTGGCGCAGTATCGATTGAAATTCCAACAATCGCCTTGAATGATCCGGTATCTTTACAGGCGAAACAACTCGTATCTACCATTGAATTCGGTGGTGGGATATCAGGTTCGGAAATCACGTCAGTCTTCGTCAATATCGTTGGCGGGATTACTGAAGTCCATTCTGATAGCTTATTTATGTCCATCGGTGTTGATTCTATTGCGTGGGATTCACAACTCACTCTTGATGAATCTGAGAAAAAGATTCAAATTAGGGCAGCGGGCAGCATCGGCGACATTCTTGATGGTTCTTGTGAAATGGCGATGCAAGCCATACTTGATATTCCCCATCTATTGAAACGGAAAACAGAAGCCATAAACCAATTCGATCTTCGATGTGCCGTTAACGATATTAATCTTGACCCAGTTGGACAGGAGAAGTGGGGGGGAACGGTTACCGCGGAATTACAGATCACAGCAGATGACATCACGTCTCCCAAGGGAAACGGAACACTGATTCTACACAGTCCCTGGGTGTTGATAACCGAAGAAAAATTGGCATTCCCGGATATCGAGCAGGCTGTAAACTTTCGAAGTCAAATCGATATCGAAAGTGAATATATTAACCTGATCCCCATCCATTGGACCTGGTCGGAAATGGCGCAGGCAGACATATTGGTAGAAACAACTTATCCGAATTTCCGAATAGAAATCGATGATGCTGCTCTTGATATGTCTGAATTGTACGCGTTGCTTCCCCGATCTCTGTTACCCCAGATTGAATTGGAATTCCCGGCGGGTATCGCTGAACTGACGGGTGTGGTGGAAGGTTCGGTAGACGATATACCCGACTTGAGATTCGAGGTGATAGCTGGCATTGACAGTGTGGCATTGGCAATGCTGGAACCGGAAGTATTCATTGAGAATGTCTGTGCCGGCTTACAGCTAACCGGCGGAATGCAATCGGTGAACGGCAAGGTGCAGCTTTCTATCGGCTCCGGCGGGATGCCCGGGCTGTTCCCTGACCTGTTGGACAGCGTTTCTGCAATTTTATTTCTTCAATATAAAAGTCCCGATGAAATTCATATTGATTCATTATCTTTTCAGGTTCCGGCATTTGTGGTTTCAGGAAATGGAAATGCCAGTTTCGATATCAATCAAATGCCCCCGAAAGGTACAATTGATTTCGAAATACACATGGATAATCTTGCCGGCATAACCATATGGGATACAATTAATTATAAGGGGAGCACAGCTTTCAATGGAAGCTTGAATCTCCGCCAGGATCAGATCCTGTTTAATGGGGAGATTTGCTATTCGGATGTTGATGTTGAGATTGGATCATTGGCGTCAGTGACCGGGTTGACCGGTTGCATTCCCATCACTCAACTGTATAGTCTGTCGTCCGGGAAAATTATTTCAACACCCCCACCTCAGATCGCGCATCGAGCCATGGGATTTTCTAGCTACCCGTCGTTACAGACGTCGTACCAAAGGAATATGGAAGACTTCGGCATTATCGGAATAGATTCTTTGCAAGTAATGGATTACGGGATTTCTGATTTGACCACCGATGTCATGTTAACATCAGGTTATTTGGAAATGCCTGCAATACAATGTAGGGCGTATGGTGGTAATGTGCGCGGGAATTTATGGGTCACTATAAAAGATATGAATCCGGATTCGCTGCAATGTGGAATGCGGATGAATGCCGCTGGGATTCAGACTGGTCAAATTGTAGCGACCTCAAAACATGATCCTGAGGAATCAATTGTTTGTGCCGTTGCTGACTTAGTTGTATCTGGCTTTCCCGGTACTTCTGTATTTGACATTCAGGGTACAGCGGATGTGACGCGAATCGGTCGTGGTGTGGCGTTGGACTTGTTGCAGATAATGGATCCGGAAGGACAAGATGAAGGGATCCAATCCACTCGCAGGTTTCTACTGCAGGGGTGGGGGGTGAAGGTGTTTTCGTTTCGAATTCAGGACGGATTTGTTTATTCATCCATGGTTCCTACCGCCCCGCCGCCATCGAAACTGCACATGTTTTTCTTGAGCAAAATTGTGCGCTTACCGCCTCAAATCACTTACGGACGAATCCCCCTCAAGTTCCTGCTGCAGATGCAGGGAATTGGTTAGTATTTGGTGGAAATTCGAAATTTTCCTAAATGTGAAATAATGAAATCTTCTTGACTTTCCTCAAAAGATTTCGTATTATTTTATTTCGATTGTTAGTGTTGGAGGAATTTTACATAAAGTATAGGCATTAAATATGCCCCCGTAGCTCAGGTGGATAGAGCACCGGCCTCCGGAGCCGGGTGCACAGGTTCGAGTCCTGTCGGGGGTACTACAGCATTGTAGGTTGTGTATCTACTGCAGATTCCTTCTGTAAAATCTAATCCGATATACTCCCCATCTGATCCCCACCCTTAGACTACTTAATTTCATATTATCTCAAATATTACTTGCATTCTGCTGGTAAACCTATTATATTGGCTTTCGGATATATCCCCCCAATACACTCCCTCTTATCAACCACAATACTTTAAATTCGGAGGGATTATAAAAACGTCAATTATTATAATAGTGGGTTTGATTGCGGTCTACTGTGTATCCGCGACAGCCCAGCTTTCCGGTCCGCTTAGCGGAACTCTGGGACCGGGAACATTCACAGTTGTCGGTGATATTTCCGTCCAGTCGGGCGATTCACTATTGATCGCACCAGGAACTGAACTCAACTTCACCGGGTATTACGTGTTCGAAATCAACGGCTATTTGAGGGCTGTAGGCTTTGAAAACGACAGTATCAAGTTCCAACCGATCCACCCGGATTCAGTCTGGGGCGGCATCGGATTTAACAATTCCGCCGATGATTCCAGCAGATTGTCGTATTGCCTAATCACGGGAAGCGATAATTATGTTGGTCCTAGCAATGGCGGGATTTCCTGCATTCATTCCAGTCCTTCCATAGTCAACTGCACTATCAGCGGGAATACCGGTGATTACGACGGCGGTGGTATTTCCTGCTTGGAGAATTCAAATCCCACCATCGAAAACTGCACCATCAGCGGCAATTCGGCTAATGACGGCGGTGGCATTTTCTGCTATGAAAATTCCAGTCCTTCCATAGTCAACTGCACAATCACAGGGAATACGGCTACTGGATTTTATGCAAATGGCGGAGGGATTTTCTGCATGAATAATTCCAGTCCTTCCATAGTCAACTGCACTATCAGCGGGAATATGACTGACGGCTGGGGCGGCGGGATTTTCTGCGAGAATAGCAGTCCCTCCTTCATCAACTGCTTAATCAGGGGGAATACGGCTGCTGGCGGCGGCGGTGGGATTTCCTGCATGGCGTATTCCGACCTCACTATCGATAACTGCACCATCAGCGGCAATTCGGCTAATAATGGAGGTGGGATTTCCTGTTATGATGCCAATCCTTCTGGCGTGAACAATATAATCTGGGCGAATTCACCCATTTACCCTCAAATAAGTATTAATGGAGTCAGTTCATTTAGCTGCACCTACAGTGATATCATGGGCGGTTGGTCCGGCACTGGTAACATCGACCTTTACCCCGGATTTGTCGATACCGCAAATGGTGATTACCATCTCCAATCAACAGTCGGCAGTTACCACGGCGGTTCATGGCTGCTGGATTCGCTCCACAGCCCGTGTATCGATGTTGGTGATTCCACATCATCATACGAAAATGAGCCGGAGCCGAACGGCGACAGAGTGAACATGGGTGCCTACGGAAACACAGTAGAAGCTTCATTGTCAGTGATTGCCTATGCTGGTGATCCTTCAATTCCTATCCCGAGAAAATTCAGGCTTTATCAGAACTACCCCAATCCCTTCAACGCCTCAACAGTTCTTAGATATAGTCTGCCTCAACCAGGATCTGTGAACCTAACGATTTATAATATCGTCGGTCAACACATCACAACACTATTCGAAGGATCACAACAAGCCGGACATCACACCATCACCTGGAACGCATCAGAAGTTTCCTCCGGCATTTATTTCGCACAACTCCAAAGCTACGATAAAGTCAAATGCATCAAGATGGTGTTGATGAAATAAGAAAATCTTAGAACCACTTAAGTTTATAATAAATCCTCCACAACATGGAGGATTTATTACTTTATCTAAATAATAAAATGTAATATTACAGAAAACGGCAAAACAAAACCGGACCATCAACGTTAGTCAATGGTCCGGTAACTGTTAGGAGTAAGGTACAGTGTCGAGGAGGATCGACATTAATTATCTATATCTCCCGGCACCCCTAATATATTCGAACGCCGGGGAATTGGTTCTAAGTAAGAAGTCGGTGTCACCAGAGTGGTTGCCGGATCGGTGGCGTCCCGTGACTGGCTGTAGGTCCTCGCCACCGTAGTCTGATCCACCTGCTTCTCCTTTACCTGAATTTCAGGAGCATTCATGGTATTTATCTTCCCTGCCACTATCAGATGGTCGATGAAAAAATCCAAATCTTCGGGCAACATCGATTGATCAGTGGCAGTAATATCGGAAAGCTGTTCACTGAATCTAGAAGAATTTACCACCTCTTCACTGGCACTGGCGCCGCTGGGAACTGTTACTTGCGTTGTAACCTTTCCCTCCTGTTGTTCCTGTTCACTGCTTACCAACGGACTGGACAGCGCCTCTCTAAGTTCCGGTAAAATCGACATAATTCATTCCTTAGCTTGAAATTAACATAATTTATCAAATCCCTGATACCGGAATTCCACCTTATCTATATTACTAAAGGGCAAAACAGATGCCAATAATCCTTTATTTGAAAATAATTCTCCTAATACATTATAAAATCGACACATACAGCGACTTCAAGTTTAACACTTCCAATGCGTAAAAATCATAATCTGTTACTTTTCCGTGCCAATGATATTGATTGATTTTTCTAATATGCTGTAATTATAGGAAATACCGAATTACAAATAGGTAACGATTATTGATGATCACTACCACTCGAGTGAACGGACAACTCAGTTGATTGTAAAGTTACTCCTTATTTAAGTCGATATAATTATTGATAGTGTTAATTGTTGAGGTAGTGTAATGGAAATTTTCCCTTATCCAGCCGGTGGAATGGAGGTACAAAGTCTGGGTACTTTGCTGCGGAACCAGTCGGCTCAGAACAACAACGGCGATCAGAATCAGCTTGCCACTGGTGAGAACCAGGGTCAATCTGTCCCACCACAACAAGGTGGTAGTACAGGGATTGGCGAATTATTGAATTGCATAGCGTAGCTGAACTTATTAATCGGCTAATATTACTTTTCGAAAGCCCGTCGATTCCAGTCGGGCTATTTGTTTGCCTGCGATAAAGAAACTCATCTTTCAAAATATTTCTCCTCATACATATACCAAGCCAAACAAATTCTCCGATTAACTATTGATTTATTGATTACAATTGTATATCTTAACACCATTAGCAGCAGGTGGGATACCATCTCTCAAAACCATTTGAACCAAGTGGAGGCACAAATGCGAAGAAACGTAATCCTGACTATTTTAGGGATAATGATGGCTAGTCTGCTTTTTGCTCAACCCATTGTTCCAACTCAGTTGATTGGAAAAACCTACTACGAAAAACAGAGCTTGGGCACAATCGGGCGTTTGACAGCACTCGATACCACCGGAGGGGTACATTTCTGTTGGACGAACAGCACCACCACTGGATCCCCCCGTCACACATTTTACAATTATCTCAATGCTGAAGGAGTGCTGTCGGGTGACACGTCGGGAATTCCCATCGAAGCAATAGCCGCCAGCGCTTACGCTAATATGTCGTTATTTCCTGACGGGCGTTGTACCGTTGTATTCCATGGTGGTCCGATGGGAGAAACCAATAGTTACATCAATAATGATGTTCTGGTGGGGGTTGGTGCCTTTCAATCGTTGGAAATCCCCAACGATCCGGGAGCGGGAATATTGATCAGCCCCCATGTGGCGGTGCAGGAAGATGCCGGTCACGTGGCTGCCATCGGGATGGCTGGAATGGCAGGATTTACTGGATTATTTTATACTCGATTGCCCTATGTAAATAACTTTACTTTTAACTCCTGGACTTTGGTGGATACCCCGAAAGTAATCGCCCAGGATTTGGCGGTATCACCGGTGTCCGATAGGGTTGCCCTGGTCTGGCCCCATCCGATTGGTGAAGTTCCATCCTATCCTGAAATTCAAGTAGATAACGACATCTACGCGGTGATTTCCGAAGACGGATCAACCTGGAATTTCAACAATCCTATCAACATCACGGATTTCTTGGTCGGGGAGCCGCCTCACAGCGACAGCGTCAGAGCGTATAATGACCTATCAGCCATTATTGACTATAACGGCAACCTCCATGTCGCCTATGTGGTGGTTGGATTCTGGTTTGAAGGTGGAGAACCCATGACGACCTGGGGATCCATGATTTACCATTGGGATGAAGCCGAGGAGACCCATACTATCATCACCGGAAACATCTATGCCGACGGCGACCCGGGTGACCCGAACGCCAGCATTTATTGCAAGCCTAATCTGGGTATTAATCCCGCTACAGGCGATTTCTATTGCACCTGGGTGGAGTTTTCTGACCCTGCGGATACCGCAGACAATGGTTACCTCAACAGCGAAATCTATGCTTCTGGATCCGCGGATGGTGGAATAACTTGGGGCACACCTGTAAACTTGACCAACACACCCACGCCCGGTGCCGGTGCCGGCGATTGTTTGAGTGAAAATTATCCCTCTTTGGCATCCGTTGTCAACGATACACTGCATGTATTCTACCAGGAAGATCTTTATGGAGGTCGTGCCGATTTCACGTTTCCCGAAACCGTGACCGAAAATCCCTTGCGTTATATGAGCATCCCGGCATCCATGATCCCTCTCGGCGGTGCTTCTGCGGAAGAAATTGATCCAATACAACCGCGAAGTTTCCAATTGGCACAGAACTATCCCAATCCCTTTAACCCGTCCACCAACATCAGCTTTTCCCTATCTCAACCGGGAATAGTGTCGTTGGTTGTATATAATATCAACGGTCAAGAAACTGCCCGGTTGTTGGACGAGTCATTCCCTTCCGGTAATCATACCGTGAAATGGAATGCGCAAAACCTGCCTTCCGGCATCTACTTTTGCAGATTACAAACCGATGGGCAGTCACAAACTCGTAAAATGTTATTACTTAAATAGTAAACTCGAAATAACTCCCAATTAAATCATAGGAATTGCACCATTTCTCATGGGATATTTTCCCGAGCAATTTCCCCGTCATCTGAAATATCCCCAAATTCCGGTACAGCAATTCCTGATCGATTCAGCCGAGCGTTCCCCGGATAAACCTGCCATTATCTGTCAGGATCGTACCCTGAGTTTCCGGGAATTGGTTGAAAAATCCCGAACTTTCGCCAAAGCATTACTGCATCAAAGTATCCTCCCCGGCGACCGGGTGATGATCGCATTGAGGAATGTTCCGGAATTCGCCATTGCATTCTTTGGAACGCTAATTGCCGGTGGAATCGTAACCACCGCCCACCCATTAAGCAGCCAAGAGGAACTTTCCCACCTTATCAAAGATTCCTGCACACGGTTCCTGATAGCCGATTCTGCCGTTAAAACCAATGTTGGACTGCTTCCCCCCGATGATCAACCCCAAATCTTGATCGACGGCAGCCACCTCAGCATATCAGAATCACTAAACAAATCTGTGCTGAGCAATATTGAAATCCCCAACGCTACGCATTCCCACGAAAACATCGCAGTTCTTCAGTACACTGGTGGCACCACCGGAATGCCGAAGGGAGCGGTCATGCTCCACCGCAACTTGGTAGCGAACGCCATCCAAAACGCTACCTGGTGGTCGTGGGCAGACCGGGATGTCATCATGGGTGTCTTAACCTTGGGACATACTTGGGGACTGTGTTGCTGCCTGCTTTCGGTGATGTATGCGGGGGCTGCCGTGGTGTTAATTCCCAAATTTGATCCCAATGAGGTATTGCAGGAAATTAGTATTCATCAGGCAACCATCCTGTATGGATCTGCAACCATGTTCCATCGACTCTGCAATGAGCTTGAACACACCAAAGTTGACCTGTCATCATTGCGATTGACCAAAGCCGGTGCCATGCCGGTGCCGGATCACCTGTGTGACCGATGGAAGAGATTAACCGGTATTCCGTTGACGTTAGGGTATGGATTAACGGAAGCCTCACCGGAAACCCATAATCCCCCGCTTGGCAGACCCAAACCAGATTCGATCGGCATCCCCATATTCGATACTGATGCTAAAGTTATTGATCCTGAAGATCCTGCGAAAGAGTTACCTGTCGGTGAGATCGGCGAGTTGTGTGTCCAGGGTCCGCAAGTATGCAGCGGATATTGGAATCGTCCTGAAGAAACCTTACACACCTTTATAGATGGGTGGCTGCGAACCGGCGACCTGGCGTACCGGGATAAGGAAGGCTATTATTACCTTGTCGACCGCTTAAAAGACTTGATTAAACACCGCGGATACAGCGTATTTCCTGCGGAGTTGGAAAATATCCTGCTTACACATCCCGGAGTGAAAGAATGCTTAGTGGTGGGCGAACCGGATCCGATTGCCGGCGAAATTCCGGTAGCTCATGTAGTTCCCGCTTCAAATTGGATCCTGAATTCTGATGAATTGATCGACTATTGCACATCAAAAATCTCACCCCTGAAAACTGTCCGTGGCATCGTTTTCCATGACACACTGCCACACACCGCCGTGGGAAAAGGCTTGAGACGGTTTCTTCGGAACAAAAAAGGTAAAAAAAATGACGTATAGCATTGCCCTATACGTCAAAACCACAAAAAATTAAGTGCCGTCACACGCCCTCGTATAACGGAAAATCTTATGCCTCCCTTTTATGCTACTTCAGTAGAACCAACTTCCTAACTTCGGCATCCCCATCCACATTCACCACCACCCAGTAGTTTCCCGATGCCAAATTATCCCCGTCGATCACTATCGGATGCATCCCTGCATGCAATGTCCCCGGAGTGACCTGAATTACCCGTTGTCCCAGCGTATTGTACAATTCCCATCTCACGAAAGAAAGCGTGGTGATTTCCAATGGCAATGTGGTAACTGAATTAAACGGATTGGGATACGGCTGACCAACATGGTATCTTAACGGTACAACTTCTGGCTCCTCCTGAACCGGCATACAGTCCCATAACATCCACACATCCCCGAGCCACCTGCCGCCTTGAAGATGTTTGTGTAAAAAGATGACGGTAGGTGCCTCATAGGTGGGATGCCAATCCGGATCCGTTACCACTCCATCCAATTGGCTGTATGCCCCCGTCAAATTAAATGGATTATATGGAATTTCAATCGGTATTTGACTGTATAATACAAAAAGATCGGATGATGGGGGTGCAGTAAAGGTGAGACTCCACAAAAAATCCCTGCCGGTTGGTGAAAAACAAATATCTTGCCCTGTTAGCCAGGTATATATACTGTCGTCAGAAATTATATAATAATAAATAAGTGAGGTATT
>CBDVBD010000062.1:0-16652 GCA_965372135.1 uncultured bacterium
AACCGGTGACCTCGTCCTTACCAAGGACGCGCTCTACCGACTGAGCTACGCGAGCTACTTTATCTCTAATTAGATGGTGCAATTTTCAAAATGAACATTAATATCCAAACAAGAACATAGGCAATAATAAATATCCGTACATATGTACGTGCCTCTACAAATTTAGCTTTCCAGCCTCGCTCCTTTATTTCTTGTCCAGCCTTCGACATCAACTTCATTTGTAAGATATTTTCTATCTCGTGAATACGCTGCATTCTCTGTCTGGTGTAAAAAATGAATGTTTCCGTTATTCCCCACCAGACTACTACCAGCACAAAAGCTAATATCATTGTAGGAATTAACTGGGCTAATTCAGTAACTCTCGTACCATAAAAGAACAAACTAGTTGATAGCACTAGAAATATACTCCCTGTCCATGAATAGACAAGATTAGTATTGCTACGTTGGCTACTCATTGCCTCTTTGTATTCTTCTAGTAGTACAGCCTCGCTCGGATTATTGTTTGTTTCGTTCTTGTTCATGCTTCCTTTAATATGGTAAAGAACTGGCATTTGACGAAATATAACGACTTTTCTTCTATAGTTGAGCGGGAAACGGGATTCGAACCCGCGACCCTCAGCTTGGAAGGCTGATGCTCTAGCCAACTGAGCTACTCCCGCATTCAATCATCCGATAACGGTCGGGGTCTAGCCCCCCTAAACCCTTACCCCTATTTGTGGAGGCGGATGGATTTGAACCACCGTAGGCATTCGCCAACAGATTTACAGTCTGCCCCCTTTAGCCACTCGGGCACGCCTCCATACACCCATGCATGAACAGATATTAACCCCAATTATGCATAACAAAACCCCGCATCGCCTATCACATTCCCCCCAATATATTGTAACATTCCGTATCGACGACGGGGCTTGAAAAAGTTACAAACTCAATCAGGCGAGCTGGCGAAGGGATTCGAACCCCCGACCGGCTGATTACAAATCAGCTGCTCTACCGAACTGAGCTACGCCAGCTTTTGCGGGAAATCCCAGGGATATACCACTTTTATAATAAGTGTAATCATACACTTATCGAAGAGAGCAGCCCGGGATACACCTCCCTTATGCGGCGCACGGGCATCCGTAAATTACAGACAACAAATATAAATATTTATCTCTCGGAATGCAAGTATTTTTTTAACTTTTTTTTACAACTTCTCACGATGCCATATCGTTTCACCACCACGATCCTGAAGCACAATCCCTCGACTCTCCAATTCCTTGCGAATCCGATCCGCTTCTGACCAGTCTTTCTGCTTCCTGGCTTCGGTGCGCGCATCGATCAAAGCCTCTATTTCGGCATCGATATCTTCCACCTCAAACGAGATCACCCCCAACACCGTATCCAACTTCTTCAACATCCTCAATATCTCTTCCCCCTCCGCCGCCGACACCTTTTCTTCCGACATCCAAATATTCACCGCCTTCATCATACTGAACACCGCCCCCAATGCTGGAGCGATATTCAAATCATCGTCCATCGCCGCTTCAAAATCAACCAACGTCTTGTCAAGCAATTCCTTGAGCGGTTCCCCCATTACCTTCCCTTTGGTATCCCGCACATTTTGCACGAAATTGTCGATCCGTTCCAATGTATTCGCCGCCGACTCCATAGTATCATCCCCAAAAATCAATCGCTGTCGGTAATGCACCGACATAAACGCATATCGGATCGCCCTCGTTGAAAATCCTTGTTCGATCAAATCAGGAACAATAGTAATATTCCCCAACGACTTACTCATCTTTTCCTTTTCCAACACTAACCACCGCGAATGCAGCCAATATCTCACAAACTGTTTCCCGGTCGCACTCTCAGACTGGGCGATCTCATTCTGATGGTGGGGAAAGATATTATCTTCACCGCCGGTATGGATGTCAAACGTTTCTCCCAAATACTTCATCGACATGGCGCTGCATTCGATATGCCATCCCGGGCGTCCCTTCCCGATATCGGTGTCCCAATACACTTCTCCGTCTTCTGGTGTCCAAGCCTTCCACAGCGCAAAATCCCTGGCGTCTTCCTTCTCGTATTCGTCGGAATCCACTCGAGCCCCAACCTTCAACGATGACGGATCCAATCCCGCCAATTTGCCGTATTCCGGAAAACTGGCAATGCTGAAGTAGATGGAACCGTCCGATTCGTAAGTATGTCCCTTGTCATTCAGCGTCTTGATTAACTCCACCATCTCATCGATATGTTCCGTGGCACGGGGATAAATTTCCGCCCGCTCGATTCCCAGCGTATCCAAATCCTGAAAAAATCCGTCAATGTATTTTTGAGTAAATTCGTTAATCGGAATCCCTTCTTCTTGGCTTCGCTTAATGGTCTTATCATCCACATCGGTTAAGTTCATCACCTGTGTCACCCGGTATCCTTTATACTTCAAATACCGCCGCAGGATGTCCTCAAACAGGTAGGTGCGAAAATTCCCGATATGAGCGTGGAAATATACCGTCGGACCACAGGTATACATCCGCACATGCCCCGGCTCCAACGGTTCGAACTCTTCCTTCCACCGGGTCATTGTATTGTAAAATTTCAACGCCATATAGACCTCATCTATCTAAACCGTCATAGATACCAATTGATATCACTGCACCACTTCACGATCCTTTGCCAAATTCATCTCGGGTTCGGCGTGTATCATCTCTTCACCAGGAAAATGCCCTTTTATCGTCCGACGAGCATACACTATCCCCGAAAGCAACACCATCACCGTCGATATCCATAACAGCACATCCATCCGAAACAGGAACAACCACCGGCTGCTGGGCATCCATTCCAACGTGTAGGATATCAACATCAACGCCAAGAAACAACTGGTCCACTTCCCCACCGTCATCGAACGGGGGATATGTTGGAACCGCCCCAAGATATAGAATGTTCCGACTAAAATCAACAAATCCCTAAGCACCGTTAAACCCAAAAACCACCATGGGATCGGATACGTGCGCATGGGCAGCGCTAAGAATATTCCAATACTGAGTAAACAAACCTTATCCGACAACGGATCCAAAATCCTGCCCAATTGGGACCTTTGATTCAACCATCGTGCTGAGGCTCCATCTAAATAATCGGTGAGCGCCGCTATGCCCATAAATATTACCGCCCACTCATTTCCGTTTTGTTCCGTCCCACGACGTAAAAAAATAAAAATTGGCACCAGTAGGAACACCCGGGAAAGGCTGAGCAAGTTGGAAATAGTCCAAATTTTCCATCCGAGATCACCGCGCTTATTCGATTGATTACCTGTAATAATTCCCTCCGTCATGTAAACACCCTCATTACATCAACCCAAATTGATGGAGTTCTTATAAATGCCGTCTTGAACAACGTCACGAAATCCCGGTCGGCTGCCGGCAGTTTCACTAAAGAATACGCGGTGCGATTCAACGACCGGTCACTAAGCCTAAAAGCTACCCTTTTAATCCGGTACAGCACAAGGTGTTCTTTCCCGCCGGTTTTATCCCATCGCGCCGGATATGTCTTCAACCCCTCCCGGGACACATCACCGGCTCGAATCGCTTCTGCAGCCACCTCTCCGGCAATCTGACCCGCCGTCAGGGCGGAAATTATTCCCCCGCCTGTCAGCGGATTTACCTGCCGTGCCGCATCACCTGCCAACATCAACCCTGGCGCGGTAATCTGCTTCAACGTCGGCGCACATGGCACCCCTCCCGCCACTTCGTTTAACACCGTGTAACGATCAAAATACTTGGCGACAAACTGCCGAAAATATTTTCGAGCTGACTCATTCCTCCCGTTATCACCCGAAATCCCCACCCCCACATTGGCAGTCCGGTTCCCCTTGGGGAAGATCCAACCATACCCGCCGGGGGCAATCTTATTGCCAAAATACAACTCACAGCTTTCCTGATCAACATCCACATTCGCCAATGTCATCTGATAGCAAACATCCATATCCTTCGGCGCAACATGAGTCTTGATCCCCGCCATCCGCCCCACACGGGATTCCACTCCATCCGCTCCCACCACAATTCGCGATGCGATAGATAGTTCCCGTCCCTGCCGAACCATCCGCACTCCGGTCACCGTGCCGTTGGACATTTCCAATCCGCACACATAAGTCCGAGTCCATAGCTCAGCTCCCGCTTTCCCAGCCCGACGCGCCAATTCAGCATCGAATAATCGTCGGTCAAGAATACCCCCTAAACCATCGGTATAAATCAGGACCTTCGTTCCATCCGGAGCCACCATCTTTAAATACTTGGTTTGATGGGATACCCACCGCTCATCGATGGGCAAAAATCGTGTCAATTCCTTCAAGCTGGTGGCTTCCCCGCACCGCACCGGTATCCCGACTTCCCGGTCCTTTTCCAACAACAGCACCGACATCCCCGCTTCGGCTGCCTTCCAAGCACACATTGATCCCGCCGGTCCAGCCCCTACTACTATCACATCGTATCGTTGCCCGGTCATACCCTGTCCTCCACCGCATCCAATTCCCCAGCCGCCCGGAAAACCAGCGCCTCCACCGGACACGAATACACACAGTTCATACACCGGGTACACACATCATCATCGATCGACAACCGGTACTCCATCAGCTCGATACAATCCACCGGACACACCGCCACGCAGGCCCCACAAAAATCACAACAGTCCGGCTTGAGCAAAACCTTCCCGTCAGGAACCTTTTTCGCCATCCTTGTTCTCCTGATCGATCACTAAACTGGGGTATATCACACCAAACCGCCTGGAATGATACACCCTTGCCAATAGGTAATATCCCACCATCAATACCAGAAACCCCGGATAATGACATCCCACTAATAGCGCCAAAATAAAAATCGACCACTTGACAGCTAACATTACCGGCTGAAGCTGCTTCTTTACCAACGCATAGAAAAACAACGGCATCGAAAGTAACGCCGCCCACCCAATCACCCAATCCCCCATCAACATCCCCAACACCATGGAAACAGTCACCCCGACACAACCCAACAACAACGTCGGAGTCATCCCATACTCAACCGCAAACGTCCGCTTCCCCACCGCCTGATCGCCGGCAATATCCGGAATCGTCGTCCACAGCGATGTTGCCGCAAACGCAAACAGATACGGCACCATACCCACCATCACCCCCCCACTCATACCACCACCGGCTTCCGCACCCGCCCAAAACGCCAATCCCCCGCCCAATATCGCGACCGCAATCCCCCAAAACGGATGATCCTTCCAAACGAACGGCGGGTAATTGTACATGCCCCCGGTAATCAACAACGCCCCCAAAATAATCGCCAAAAATCCCCAAGAAATCAGCGCAGCACCCAGGATCGAAAATACTACCAGCCCATACACTTCATACCATGCCGCCGGTACCGAAAATATTTCCTGTGAAAAATACGGCAGCTTCCGGTTGATCCGGTCCGTCCCCACATCCCTGAGCTGGTTGACCAAGTAAATCACCCCCATTGCGGCGCCGGTAATCACCATCGCCCATACAATCCGGAAACCCCCACTACCCCTGTCCGACAACCGTGCCCCAGCTAAAAACAACGTCCAACAGGGGAAGAACAGCGTCGGGCGCAACACAAATAACGAATCTAACCACTTCCAATTCATAACAACTTCGGAATTGGGGGTTCCGCATCAGGAGTATCGGTGCCGGATCGATCTTCCAGCCGGTACTTGTCATTTCCCTCCGTATTCGGCAACGGATACTCGCCGGTATAACACGCGGTACAATATCCGTGATTCTCCTCCGGCATCGACTCCAACAGCTTCTCCACCGACAAGTATCCCAAACTGTCGGCGTCCAAAAACTCCCGAATCTCCTCCACACTGTGCCAGGCGGCGATCAACTCCCCCCTGGTGGGGAAATCCATCCCGTAAAAACACGGATACCGAATCGGCGGACACGACACCCTGACATGCACTTCCTTCGCCCCTGCCTGCCGGACCATCCGCGTCAACTTCCTCAATGTCGTCCCCCGCACGATGGAATCCTCCACGATCACCACCCGGCGCTTATTCAACACCCCGCCCACCGCATTGAACTTGATCCGCACATTCAAATCACGCATCGGCTGATAGGGATGAATAAAAGTACGCCCGACGTAGTGATTACGAATCAGCCCGATCTCGAAAGGAATCCCTGAACGAGTAGCGTACCCCAAAGCCGCCGTGTTCGACGAGTCCGGAACCGAAATCACAATATCACCGTCCACCGACTGTTCCTCCGCTAAAAACTTCCCGATTTTCCGGCGGGTCTTATCCACGAAATCCCCGAATATCCGGCTGTCGGGGCGGGAAAAGTACACAAATTCAAAAATACACTGGTGCAGCGTAGGATTAGGATCATATTGCATCGAATCCACCCCGCCCTTATCCACATGAATTAATTCCCCGGGTTTAACATCCCGCTGCACTGTGGCGCCAATCAAATCCAGCGCACACGATTCCGATGCAAACACCACCGCATCCCCCAATGTTCCCATAATCAACGGTCGAAATCCGTGCGGATCACGCACCACCACCAACTCATCCCGGGTCATAAAAACTAGACAATACGCCCCCCGAACCCGCTGCAACGCATCCAATATCCGATCCACCAATCGAGGTTTCCGGCTGCGCGCAATCAGATGAATCAGGATTTCGCTGTCCGACGACGTGGCGAAAATCGACCCCTCCTGCTCCAACTCTTGCCGCAATTCCCGGGTATTGGTCATATTCCCGTTATGCGCCACTGCTAAAGGACCGTCCTTGGTAGTGACCAGAATTGGCTGTATATTAGCAACCTTGGTCGATCCGGTAGTGGAATACCGGTTATGCCCAATCGCCATGGAACCCTTTAACGATTCCAATATATTGCGATCCGCGAACACATCCGACACCAATCCCATTCCCAAATGCTTATGCACCGACCGCCCGTCGGTGGAAATTATCCCGGCGCTCTCCTGTCCCCGGTGCTGCAAGGCATACAATCCCATATAGGTCAATGATGCAGCCTGGGCATTCCCATAAATGCCGAAAATCCCACAGTGATCCGCCGGACGATCGGAGGTCGGCAGGCACCCTAACATGTTATTATCTCTGGGAATTATCACTGATTTCTCTCCAAAGTGACTCAAAATATACAATATATGTTATTTTCTCCTTGATGTCAATATTTTTCGTATAACTTATCACCACAATCCCTATTATCATTCCTATCGGATAATCACCAAATCCTCAATATCAATATCCGCCGTAATCATATCCCTTCCTTCCCGAAATCTCACAAATTTACAAAAAATCACCGCTTGTTAACACAATTTTCAGAACAACCAAACCAGCCTACAAACGACATAAAATCCGATAGTCAATAAAGATAATAAAAATCACCACTTTTTCAAGTCACAAACCCTGAAAAATGCAGTCGAAATATCTTCAACGGATCGTGACCAATTCACTAAAGTTAGTCCTATATAAGACGATAATTAATTAGAGATGCGATTTACTACATGAGCAGCAAACTTCTAACCAAATAATGCATTTTTCATCACAGGATCCTGTGAGTATCCACAAGTAATTTCCTGGGCGTTTGTGCTATGTCATCTTCTTTCGACAATCTCCTCCACGATCTCATGAAAAACAATAAGTTCCGCAAATCCCTGGTGCAACAACTCGCAGAATTCGGGGATCGACTGGTTCAGGATATCAAAGATATCCCGGAAGGCGGTATCACAGATGCTTCCATAGAAGAATACTATATTTGGCCCGATGCCGTCGGCTTGGAAGGACGATCTTCCATTGTCAGTAGCTTACTGGAAACCCTGTCGGATGCGGTAATCTGGATCGACCGGACGGGAGCTATCCGCGGCGCCAACCAAGCCACAGAAATCCTGTTTGCCCAACCCCGAGTTGAAATCACCGGTAAATCCTTTCTCGACCTGGTACACCCCGACGACCGGGAACGGCTGTTCAACCTGTGGTCCACATCACTGAAAAACCGCAGCCAGCCCTTTCAAATACGCCTGCGCAGTGATGACGATTCCTACTTTGACGCTTCCGCTCAAGCCATCCCGCTTATTGACGCTAACACCTTTCAAGGCACCTTACTCATCATCAGAAATCTGTCACAACAGGTGTCCTTAGAACTAACCCTAAAACAATCACGTGAACAACACCGGGAACTGCTGGACAAATATCCCGAAGCGGTGATACTCTTCGACAGCAAAGGAATCATACAGTATATAAATCCCTCAGCACAAAAACTATGGAACCAACCCCCCAATCAAATCATAGGGCAAACCATCATAGATAAACTATCGCAGGACGATTGGAAGCGTATCGAAAACTTAGCAAGCCAAGACACCAATGATACCGTCAAAACCACACTCGTCAACTTAGGCGCCGACGCTCAGGAAACCTTCGGACCATTCCTGATAGAGCGAGATTATCTGGAAGGTACTAACGTGTTTCGGGCAATCCAGGAAACCAATCCATTTCCTGCACATCAAAAAACACACGAAATCAGTGAAGAAATCACCATTCTGCCCAGCGAAATCCCCAGCGACAAAATCAGGAAGATCCTGTATGAAATAAAGGAAATCTTCTACTTCGCATCGGCAGACGGCACCATTATCTATGTGAACCCCGTCGTCGAAAGCGTCCTGGGATACACACCGGATGATATGCTCAAAATGAAGGTGGATGAAAAAATCCAGGATCCCAAAGACCGCACCCGGTTCTTCAAACTCCTGCAGCTCCACGGCTGGGTGAAAGACTTCCGGTACGCCTCCGAAAACAAAGCCGGCGAAATCTGCTACCTGTCTGAAACCGCATCCATCATCACCGATAATGACGATCAAATCATCGGATACTACGGCATAATCCGCGACCGTACCGCCGATCACCATATCGAAAAAGCCCTAAAAGATTCCGAAAGCAACTACCGCATCTTAGTAGAGCAACTTCCCCAAGCCTTAATCCTCATGGATTTTGAAGGACACATATTGCATGCCAACAAACTGGGCATACAATTCCTTAACATCACTAATTTCCAATCCATTAAGGGCGAGCGTATTTACGAGTTGTGCCTGCCGGAAAATAACGAACTCCTGCGAAATATTTTCCCAAAAATCACACCGGATAAATCCATCACCGAACAGTGGCAGTGGACAGACCAACAGAAGAACCGTCATTATTGGAATATGACCTTCAGCCCGGTTACTATTAATAACGATATTCAACGAATCATCTGGATTTGCACCGACATCGACCGAGAAACCCGCCTGCAAAATCACCTGCGGTTAGGACAAAAAATGGAAACCGCCGCCGCACTAATCAGCGGCTTGGCGCACGACTTCAACAACCAACTCGGTGTCATCCTGGGCAATTCTTCGCTAATCAAAGACCAAATATCACCTGACCACGAATTCTTCCAGGAACTCAGCGCCATTGAAACCTCAGCCCTCAACGCTAAGGAAACCATGGATCAACTCACATCATTGACCACCTGGGGCAGCGGTGAACACCACAATATATCAGTCAACCAATTGGTGGAAAAAACGGTAGAATTCCTCCGGCACACCTTCCCAAAAAATATTAATGTATTGACCGACCTGATGGCGAACCCTGACACTATTTTAGGTGACTCCCAAGCCTTGCGTCAAGCCCTGCTTAATGTTTGTGTCAATTCCCGAGATGCCATGCCCAATGGTGGAAATATCACCATCACCACCGATAACGTCACTAATGAATCTTTTGCTTGTGGACTGGGAAACGATCGAATGATCCATATCACTGTCACTGACAACGGCGAAGGATTTGACGAAGCGATCAGCAATCGTATCTTCGAGCCATTCTTTACCGCCAAACGCGATTCCGGTCATAGCGGATTGGGTATGTCCACCACCTTTGCCATCATCCAAAAACACAAAGGATTGATCGAGGTCAACAGCCGAAAAGATGATGGCACCAAAATCGACATCTTCCTGCCGGAGGCTGAAACTTCCCACTCGATACTAAAAACCGATGATTTCGGTCAGGAAACAATAAACCTTAACACCGAAAACCAAACCATCCTGGTTGTGGACGATGAATCATCGGTTCGCAATATGTTACATCGGATTTTCGAACGCGAAGGCTGCAGTATCTTGGAAGCGGAAGACGGTCTCAAAGCCCTGGAAACACTAAAACAACACGCCCAGGAAATCAATCTAATTATCCTGGATATGATCATGCCGCACATGAACGGCAAAGACACTTTCACCAACATCCGCGAACTCTACCCCGACATCCCGGTACTCCTATCCAGTGGTTATCCCTTAAGCCATGAAATACAGGAACTTACTAAATTCGATCATACCTATTTCATCCATAAACCCTACAGGCGGGCAGCTATCCTGCTAATCGCCAAACAAATTCTGTCAAAGAAGGTCGATACTTCCACGCAATAGCCCATAATCCTGCACATCAATAAAGAACGCTTGACTTTCTGCCTCAACAGTGTTATATTCAACCACCGGTAATTTGTACCCCAGCAACACCTTCAGTATACCGTACCATTAATTATATCCCATAGGTAACACATGAAACTTCGCGGGCAGCACACCTTATTGGTAGCAATGCTAATCGGGATTGTCCTGGGCGCAATCGTGGGCGGTGCAGCGCCGTTATGGGGACAAAAAGTCGCCTTCTTGGGCAACCTGTTCCTCCGTGCCCTGAAAATGATAATCATCCCGCTGATCCTGACAACCATGGTGGTCGGCATCGCCAGCCTGGGCGACATCCGCCACATCGGTCGCACTGGTCGGCGCACCGTCATCTTCTACCTTGCCACCACCGGAATTTCTGTCATTATCGGGCTGATCCTGGTCAACATTATTCGGCCAGGAGTCGGCTTGGAAGCATTAAAAGTCGCCGACCCAGCCCTTCTGGAACGCATGGCGGACAAAGGCATGGGACAGGCGCCCGATAATGTCTTCCTTGCAGCGCTGTACTTGATTCGAGTAGTGTTACGAGCCCTGATCGACATCCTCATCACCATGGTGCCCCCCAACCTGATCAAAGCCATGTCCGAAACCCAGGTACTGCCCCTGATACTGTTTTCTTTAGTATTCGGCGGTATCCTGAGCACCCTGGGCGACGTCGGCAAACCGGTGCTGGCGTTCTTCGTTGGCGCGAACGAAGTCGTCATGAAAATGGTGCACTTGATCATGTGGTTCGCGCCTCTGGGCGTATTCGGGTTGGTCGCCATGCAAATGGGTAAAGCCGGCGGCTGGGTCGGTTTCATGCCCGAATTGACCAAACTGATGAAATACGCCGCCACCGTCATCATCGGACTGCTAATCCACGGTCTAATCATCCTCCCTGTAATCCTTGCTCTGTTAGGACGTCGAAATCCATGGCGTTACGTCATCGGTGTCATCAATGCCCTGACCACAGCTTTCTCCACCGCCTCCAGCAGCGCCACCTTACCGGTCACCATGAAATCCGTGGAACAGAACAACAAAATCTCCAGCCGCATCAGCAGCTTCGTGCTGCCCTTGGGCTCCACCATCAACATGGACGGCACCGCCCTCTACGAAGCGGTAGCTGCCATGTTCATCGCACAAGCCTACGGTATTTCCTTAGGAATTGGACCTCAAATCGTCATCGTCATCACCGCCACATTAGCCGCCATCGGCGCTGCCGGCATTCCCGAAGCCGGCTTGGTAACCATGGTAATCGTCTTGGAGTCGGTCGGACTCCCCCTCGAAGGCATCGGCATGATCCTCGCCATCGACTGGTTCCTGGATCGCTGCCGCACCACCGTCAACGTCTGGGGCGACACCGTCGGAGCCGCTGTCATCGAACACTTTGAAGAACACGACGCTCAAGCCGTATCAACCACTGCCGAGACGCCATAATGCGTCAATTACCGATATCGATATTAGCCGCCGTCTTGTTGTTGATCCCGGTAGCATCGACCGCAAAATACGCATCATGCGGCACCTTCGGCGGATACTATTACCCGGTCATCCAACCGGAATCCCAAAGCGGTTACACTTTCGGCTTTAAAATACGCATCAAACTGGCATACGCCTTCTTTCTCGAACCCTATTTCCTGCAACACCAAGAACGGGACAGAAAAATCATAACACATGGAATAACAAATACCTACGATGGCACAACAATCTCATCCGCCGGTGCTAATCTGATAGTGGGAACTTACTTAGACAACCTGGTACGTCCTTATGCCATGGTGGGAATCGGGGTCTTTAAAACCCAGCTTCAAGGGGAAACCAGAGAATCAAATCGCGTGGGATACAACTGGGGAGGGGGATTGGAATATTCCCTTATCTGGAAGAAACTATATCTTGACTTGGGCGTAGCACTGCAGCTCATCGACCTCGACAACGCTCGTATGCACAAAAGCCTGAACCTTACCGCCGGACTAAACTGGTACTTCAAATTTAAATAATTCCCCCCCGGTTCCCGGGTGGGATAATAAGGGGGGGCTATGGAGTGCGCAAGCTTGCTTCACGTATATTGAGCGGTGGCAAGCCACCGCTCTCCAAAACTATTTGATAACTTCTGCAATCTGCCCCACCAACAACCTCCCCGCCACCTCATGCCCCCGCGAATTCAAATGCGGATCTACCTTATAATACAACGGCTGCTCGGCATCTGCCTCTTCGAAATACGGCAGCAAATCCAAATATGGCACCCCTAAACTGTCCAAGAATCCCCTAATCCGTTCCTGCGGCTTTGTCCGCACCAAATCATCTCTTTGCAGATCATGTCGTTTAAGAAAAAACTCCCACCGTTCCGGTCGAATCTGCGTCACCGTCGGCACCACCACAAACGATAACCGCAGGGAATCTCTATCAGCCAATTCCTTAAAACCCGCCACCGCATCGAACATCGCATCGGTGCCCGCTACATACCGTGACCCTTCCGGATACTGCGCCAAATAAATATCGGCATCCTCCACTAACGTCAACCCCCATCGTGTGATAACGGAATTCAGGATGCGCCGCAAAAACCGAAACAGGTGCGAATGGAAATGCATCCACAGCAGCACCGGTCGAAACGGCGCCACCAACGCCGGTCCCGCCGGATCATCGTCATCCTGAAACACAATCATCCCGTCCTGTGCCGTCATCCGAGACAACCGATCCGGATCGGAATCGAAAAAATCGTTCCCCACAAATATCACCACCAATAAATAATCCGGATCAACCTTCGGCAGCAAATCCCTGCATAACGCCAATCCCTGCGCCACACTGTACCCCGGAACCGCCCCATTCAACACCGTCCAATTGCGTTCGGTATCCTCTGCGTTCAACATCGCTTCCAACCGCCCGAACATCCCTTCCTCTTCCGACACCGAAAATCCAAACCCAAACGAATCCCCCAATCCCAATATCCGCACTTCCCCATCAACCTTTTCTTCAATTTCCCCACCCCTCAACCCCAACGAATTCGTGCGAATAACCGATGTGTTTTCTATATGCCTGAATTCCCCATCAATCCCCGCCTGCAGCCGAAATCGAGCCTTCGGGTCCGGCACATAAACCTGCATCGGTGTCTCTAAATTCTGCGGCGCGAAAATCCGTACTATCCCCTCACCGAGGAGTAGCGACACCAGTCACGCCACCACCATCGTTGCTACTATTTTCAGAAACGCACGAATTCTAAGAACTCTCATGGGAACCATAGGGGAACACTTAGGATGGATTCAAAACTGTTACTATTACGGATGATTCCCACACAGGATAACAATAAGGATCCCAATAAAAAATATCCCGAATACTATCCGCCAATCAAACCGCATAATAACCCTCTTGTTTTCAAATTGTATTCGCACCACAAGTCATTGTGGTGCAAGACTATTTATTTTCCCCCTCAATCCTCCGGATCACCCCCACCACCTCGTCCCAATCCCTCACCCGAATCACTCGATCCTTCACATTCAACGTATATCGGTTCCAAGGCTGCCGAAATAGCAGCACATGAGGAACAAACTGTGACGCCAGTAACGCCTCTTCCAGGCTGTCTTCGATCAACACCTGCGTCCCATCCGATTCGGTAAACTTATTCAGATAATTTCGGAAGATAATCTTATCCACCATGAACCCATGCATTTTCAAATTATCCCGGGTCCGCTGCTCGTGCACCGCTGGACGACTGGTCACCAATGTGATGTCATGTCCATTGATTTTCCTCATCCCGTCCAAAGCTCCAGGAATCATCGGAAACACTTGTGTCGCTAAGGTCTCGTTCACAATTTCCCACATCTCCTCACGGGAAATCCCCAACAGCAAATGCAGATCATGAGTCACGATGGATTCGTGAGTAATCGTCACTCCTAAACGTTCCCGAACCACCGGAATAAACCCATCAATAAAATCCAGCAGCACCCCGTCAATATCCACCGCAATATTCAGTGACTCCTTACCCATATCTCCTATCGCATATTTCCTATGATTTCTTCCCCCACCTATCGGGTACCCCGGTCATCTCGATGACCGGCTCTATTTCCCCCCCGGTTCCCGGGGGGGACCAAGGGGGGGTACTTTCACACCTTCACACGTTTATACTTTCACACTTTCGGTTGAATAAATAAAGCCGTCACATGACGGCTCAAGATTTATCCGGGTGCGCCCTCAAGGAATCGAACCTTGAACCTAGTGATTAAGAGTCACTTGCTCTGCCTAGTTGAGCTAAGGGCGCATGGTATTTCAATTCACTATACCCAATTCAAACAAAAGAAGATGGTGCGCCGCAGGGCACACCACTTATAAGTAGACTATCTGTCAAACAAATCCGTATTCCCGAAACCCGTCCTAAAACCAGCATTCACTATTTCATCCGAAACCGGATGGTCTGCTGCATCCGCACCGCAACCGCCTTATCACGCTGCTTGCCAGGCTTGAACTTCATCGCCAACATCGCGGTAATCGCTGCTTGGCCGAATCCCAACCCTTCCGGTCTTTCTTGGAATACTTCGCATTTCGAAACCGTACCATCTTTCATTACCGTGAAATATAATATCACATCTCCATCACTCTCAGCCATTTGCGCCATTTCGGGGTACAATCGGTGTCTCATGATGTACTCAGTTACTGCACTTGGACCCCCAATCAATGTCGGCGGTTCCTGAGCCTGAAAAAATGGTATCGCTTTTTCCTGCGTTGTTACCAACGGCGGAAGCGGAAGTGAACCCTCAAATGGGTGGCTGATATCTATTGGAACCAGAAAGTCCGCCTCGGGATCCATGGAGGCATCCTCAATGACGATGGAAGGTCTGGCAGGTGGAGGCGGTGGTCGCACTGGATCTGTAATGGGTATATCCTCAACTTCCAGCACAATCTGCTCCACATTGTGAATCTTGGGCGCAAATTGAAACTCCTTTGATGCCAAAAACACACCGGCACTCAACATCAAGGAGATGATCAAACCTACTTCCAGAGTTCTCCGATATTTCAGCTTGAGATCAAATTTTGGATATTTACGTCTCATCGCCAACCCCCTTCCTACCATTCTGGATCAACAGTAATTTATCAAGGAAATCTATTTCATCCGAAACCGGATAGTCTGCTGCATCCGCACCGCAACCGCCTTATCACGCTGCTTGCCGGGTTTGAATTTCATCGCCAACATCGCGGTAATCGCCGCTTGGCCGAATCCCAACCCTTCCGGCTTCTCCTGTGCAACTTCGCTGTCGGTCACATTCCCATCCTTGGTCACCGTGAAATGCACGATCACATCCCCGTTCATCTCCGCCGTCTGCGCCATTTCCGGATACAACCGGTGCTTGACAATATAATCGTTAATCGCCTGAGGACCACCAATCAATACCGGCTTTTCCTCAATCGCCCAAAACGGCACCGCTTCTTCCTGCAGCGTCAATATCGGCGGTGGAGGCGGCGGCTCATCCAGGATGTCGTAATCGGTATCCTCGATGGTCATATCGTCCTCGATATCGGTATCGGGATCTTCGATGGGAATGGTTGGTCGCTTCGGCGGAGGCGGACGTTTCACCTGCTGAGTAATCGGAATATCCTCCGCCTTGATGATCACCTGATCCACAGTCCGAATCCGCTGCTCGAACCGAAACTCCTTCGAAGCTAAAAACACTCCCGACGTCAACAGCAGCGAAACAATCAACGCCACTTCCAGCGTCCTCTTGTATTGCAGCTTGAGATCGAACTGGGGATCCTTTCTCCGAATCGGTGTCGCCGCTTTAGGCTTGTCGGCTTCGGGCATCTCCCCGCTATTTGAATCGTGTGGCATAATTTATCCTGAGCGCGTATGCATCACGCAACTCTTCCTGGATGTCAGTTACTAATCCCATCGGCACATTTTTATCGATCTTCAACGACACAATCAACCGGCGATTCTCGCGCAGCTTATGACCGATTATCCCCGAAATATCTTTGACAGAAATCAACTTGTCATCTATGGATACCCGACGATACTGATCCGCCCAGACATATGACAAATGCCGCTTGGTCTCGATCTTCTCCGTGGACCGAGCCGCTGGAACCATCACCGGAATACCGCGAAATTCCTTAAACACCGAACTGACCATGAAAAAAATCAGCAGCAGGAACACAATATCCGGAAGAGATGACGTGGGAATCTCGTTTTGCGATTTGGTCTTTTTCTGGAACTTCATC
>CBDVBD010000063.1:0-16628 GCA_965372135.1 uncultured bacterium
CATACCGCTCAACACACGAGCGAAGGCATCACGGATTTTTCTAATATTTTTCAAAGTCAATTCACCATCATCTAATTGGTTTTCCTCAATGCGCGAATCGATAGCCTGGTTAATGGCTTTTTTGATATCATCCGCGTTAGGATCTTTCAAGGATCTGGCTGACGCTTCCACCACGTCGGCAAGCATAACAATGCAGGCTTCCCGGCTTTGGGGTTTAGGTCCGGGATACCGGTATTTTTCTTTATCTATGTTTTTAGAATTATTTTGTTTAAGTGCTTTGTGATAGAAATAGGGTATAATATTTGTGCCGTGATGTTGGGGGATGAAGTCCCGGATCAACTTGGGTATCCGATATTTTTTAGTAATTGCCAGACCGCGGGTGACATGTTCTTTAAGATATGACGCGCTGGTTTCAGGCGCCAGCATGTCATGTATATTGTCACCTTCCGCCTGATTTTCGATAAAGTACTCTTTGATATCCATTTTGCCGACATCATGGTAGTAGGAGGCGACACGTACCAACAGGGGGTTTGCACCAATTTCTTCTGCGGCGGCTTCGGAAAGGTTACCGACTAAGATGGAATGGTGATAAGTTCCGGGAGCTTCTAAGGCGAGTTTTCGCAATAGCGGTCTATTCAGGTCACTGAGCTCTAATAGGGTTAGGTCAGAAGTGATTCCTGAAAGCAACTCAAAAGGAATCAACAAACCCATAGCTAAGATGGGTGACACTACGGCATTGGCAGCACCAACCGCCATTTCGGTAAGCGTTTCCATTCCGAAAGAGTATTGGAGGAGATTCAACATCACAATTGACATGAGATAGGCGACACCGATTGGGATGGCAGCTTTCATGATTTGGGCACGTGTTTGCGACCCTTGGACAGAAATAACAGCTACTAACGAAGGGAATAGACATAGGATAAATGTGGGAAATCCAAAACCGGCAACGGCGGATACTAAGATGGAAGCGCCTACGGATACACCTAAAGCTGTGGTGATATTGAAAAGAAATACTGATACGATAACCACAGCGGTTATAGGGAGATAAATAGGTGATACATTAGCTTGATGCATCATCAAGGAAGCTGCCACTACCGGAAGAACAAGGATTAGTGACAAGATTATCATGTGGCGTAACTCGCTTGCAATACTATGTCCCAAGTAGTGCAGGATGCCGCCAAGCAACAATATTAATCCTAAAACCAAAACGACACGTCCGAGGATAGGCGCCAAGAACTGAAAGCCGCCTTTTACACGAACCAATTCCGCTTTTTTTGCTTCCAATGACCGGAGTTTATCGAGGTGATCCTGCGTGAGCCGGATATTGGAGTCAACGATTCGCTCATTATTTAGCACCAGTCCCTTTACAGTTGGCACATTCGCGACTGCATGGTCACGTTGTTTTTCGGTTTCAACTTTGTCATAGATAATGTTCGGCTCAAGGAAAGGAATTATTAGTTCGTACGCCATTCTTAATGTGTCAAACGGTTGGGGGTCATCGGCAGTAAAGAAGGTTTTTAGTTGGTTTAGTACTTCGGCTTTAGCAGACCCCAGTACCAAGCACTCTCCAATATCAACTAATAATTCTTCTCCCTGTACGATAACTGCGATTTTCCCGTCCGGCGATTGGATGATGCGCGGTGACACCGATAATATTCCTTGAGAAAAGATATTCTGGATTATCTGCCGTAAGGGGTTAAGGAATTGGCGGTTACGCACCGGATCAATCGCTGTTTTGGTTAGAAAAGACCATGCAGTTGAATCCAAGGAAAGGGGCAATTCATACGCCAGGCTATCTCTTAGTAGCGTTCCGGCAATAGACAGATTAAGATTGTTTTGAGATATGGCAATTGATGTACTTTGAATGACTGCCCAATCCCGGTTAAATTGTTCAAGATTGAATTGGGCGATTGAATCATCTCGTACAAAGACTGGATGAGTAGATTCACGGGCTTGCAGGCGTTCTTGTTCCAGTTCGGAAGGGGTTTTCAGCACTTCGAAGTCGAACGGTGCGATGATTTCATCGGTAACGACTGAGCCCACGGTCAGGTGGGCGTATTGGGTAGTTCTTTCCCAGGGGAAACAGATCACGAGCACCACGGTGGTTCCCAGCACCAGCAGGATACGGGCAAATACCGCCCATAAGCGGGATTTGCCTTTGTTTTCAGCTTTATGACTATCGGGTTCGGTCATATTTGATCAGGGGAATCATTCTCTGCCTGGTTAGACTCGGGCTGTTGTTTTCGATGACTATTTGCGTCGTAGGCTTCAATAATATCTTGCACCAACCGATGACGAATTACATCGGAAGCATCCAACTGAGTGAAGCCAATACCTTGGATATCCTGCAGGACCTTTAGAGCCACAACCATGCCGGATTGATCAGGATTGGGAAGGTCTATTTGGCTAAGGTCGCCGGTAATGACGGCTTTGGAACGGTATCCCAGTCGTGTCAGGAACATCTTCATCTGCATGGCGGTGGTATTTTGGGCTTCATCCAGGATTACGAAGGCATGGGATAGGGTTCTGCCACGCATGTAGGCTAAGGGAGCGACTTCGATGATGTCCTGCTCGAAGTACCGACGCAGTTTGTCGGTGGGGAACATGTCAAACAGGGCATCGTACAGGGGTCGGAAATAGGGATCTACTTTTTCTTTCACGTCGCCGGGCAGGAATCCTAAGTTTTCGCCGGCTTCTACGACGGGACGCACCAGGATGATACGATCTCCAGAACTCCGTACAAACCAATCAACGGCAGCAGCGACTGCGATATAGGTCTTTCCTGTTCCGGCGGGTCCAGTAGCGAATACGATGTCGTGTTTGCGAATGGCATCGATGTATTTCTGCTGGTTGTTGGATCGGGCGACTATGGTGCGGTCCCTGCCCTGGAAAATCAGGTTGCGGTCACCGTACCGGATTTCGGGATGCTCCGTGATGTCCTGGGAGGCTAATCTGAGCACAGTATCGATATCCCTCTGGTTAACCTCGCCTTTGGATTTAACTAAAATGATCAGCTCTTCCAGGACATTCCGTACTGTGTCCAATTCTCCGTGATCACCTCGAATGATGATTTTATTTCGCCGGGCACCGATGGTGGTTTGGAAGTGCTGCTGCAGATAACGCAAGTTGGTATCATTGGTACCCAGCAAGGGGAAGAGGATTCCTTCATCCAGAGGGATTTCTACGGTTTCCACCTTGGTTCCAGCCACAGTACTTGATTTTTTCGATTTTTTTTTGGAGTTTTTAGCGCTCAATGGACGGGTTGTTTTCTTATAACATCGGTAATGCTAAGACAAAAAAAGCCTTTGGCTTATCCGGGTAAACCCAGAAAAACGCAAGAGGCTTTTTTAACGATAGCAGTTCAAATTTCAGTCTTTCCGCAGAGTGGCGGCACCTATCGCGGTATAGTAAGAATCATTTCAGGGTATATAAGACTGGGATCGCTAATCATCCGGTTATTGGCTTCGTACAACCGGGTCCATTGGAAAGCGTTTCCATATACTTGTGGATACCCTGCGACTTTTGCCAACCAATCCCCGCGAACAACTATATACTGATTATAATCAACTTCAAAGGGGATGGTAAAGATCTGCTTAGGGAAGATCAGATCCGGATCATCGATTTTGTCTAAGTTGACGCTCCAGATTCTCAACCATTTGTAGGGATCGTTGTAGAATCTGGATTTTCCAGCGATCCGCCACAGACAATCACCATCGACCACTGAATACTGTTCACTTCGGGGTCCAGGGATTCTGGCTTTGAGGGCTTCGATGTCCCGTGCCAGCGCACCCAGCCTGCGCTCATCTTTAGGAATCAGGGCGCAGGGATTTCCCCTCAAATCACCAAAGGTATTTTCAGCGTCCTCAACTTCATCACGACGTTGGTAAAGCTGTTCCGGCGACAAGGCTTGTAAGCCCCTGACTAGGTTCTCCAAGTCTGCCAATTCTCTTTGAAATTGTTCGTATTGCTGGCGGGTTACCCCGAGCAGGGCAAAGATTTCGTCCCAGACACTTTCGATTTCCGCCTCAACCTTTTGGATTTGATCTCGAAGGTCCGCTTGACGTGCATCCTCTTCGGCCATGGAGGTTCTTGCGACCTGCTCTCGCTCTCTCGACCGTTCAAGTTCAGCCAGATAATCTTTGTATTTCATCTTCTGGGTTTGCGCCATCACGTTCAATGGCAATGAAACCAAAATCAGCGCGAGGACTGCCACCCAGATGAGACTACCAGTTGTGTATTTCATGAATCTCTCCTTAGGCTATTGATTGCAGAACGTAAGGGGAAGTTACTCCTGAACACGTTTTGCGACAATGTCCCTTTCTTCCTTAAGTTCTGCGAGCTCGTCCTGCTTTTGCTGAAGCTGGTTTTCGAGACTCTGGGTTTCGGATTGTTTTTGTGCCAGTTCCTGCTCCGCGGAAAGCGTGGCTTGTCTCTGCTGTTCCAGAGCCTGTAGGTCTTCTTCTTTGGCGTACTTAGTACAGCCAATCGGTCCTAATAGGAATACGCCGGCAAGTAGTGCCAACATCATCCATTTAACCGATTTAGGGATAGCAATCATGCTCCCTCCGAATCTTCGAAGTGATAGATTAAACCATTTCCAGTTAAAATAATAAACCATAAGCACTTTGTCAAGAGTTATTTTTGATTTTAGCATTAAAGTTTTTGGTGTTGCAGGAATTTTTCACTACTATGCAAGATATTTACTATAGAGCGCTATCGTTATCAACAATCAAGGTGACAAAATTCCTATGCCTATTGCCCGTTTAGCGTTTCCTCGGCAGGTCAAGTTTCAGATGCAGTTCTTTCAGTGCTTGGGCGTCTATTTCGCTGGGTGCGCCTTCCATCAGGCTCATTGCGGCGGTGGTTTTGGGGAAGGCGATGACGTCCGTGATGGTGTCCTCCCCGCAGAGAATCATCACCAACCGGTCGTATCCAAATGCGATTCCGCCGTGGGGCGGAGCTCCGTAATCAAAGGCATTTAGCAGGTATCCGAATTTCCGTTCCGCTTGTTCCGGATCAATGCCGATCAGATTAAACAGCCAGTTCTGGATATCACGGCGATGGATACGAATGGAGCCACTGGCGATTTCGTGACCATCCATGACTAAATCGTAGGCGCGGGCACGGATTCCACCGGGATTTTTTTCCATTTCGGCAAGGTTATCGCCTAAGGGGGCGGTAAATGGATGATGTTCCGCCATCCACCGGTTAGACTCCTCGTCCCAAGCCAGCAGCGGGAACTCCACCACCCAGTGTAAGGAATGGGATTCTTCAGGGATTAAGTTCAGTTCTTTGCCCCATTGAGTTCGCAGTCTTCCCAGGGCGGTTTGAAGCACGTCAGATCGATCGGCGGCTAAAAGGAGGAGGTCTTCCTTAGCAGCGCTCGATTTGTCGAACAGGGTAGTGAGTTCTCCATCACTCATCACTTTTGCCAATGGACCGACCCAGGCGCCGTCACGGTATCTAACCGGCAGGACTCCTTTCAGTCCAGTTTGTGGCTCGGTGGCGTTTTTTTGGTAATTATCGATATCCTTTCGGCTACAGTTTGCCTGACCGGGTAACACTAATCCGGCAACTTCGCCTCCTTCTTCCAGTACCGCCTGGAAAGCATGGAACGGTACCGACCTGAAGTCCTGGGTCAGCCATTGGATTTCCATGTCAAACCTGAGGTCTGGTTTATCGGTTCCGAATCTATGCATGGCGTCATCGTATTTCATTCGTGGCAGTGGGTTAGGAGGAGTCCAATCCAAGAACTCCTGGCAGATGGCGGTCATTAGCCCTTCGGAAAATTTGAATACGTCATCCTCTTCCACGAACGCCATTTCCACGTCGATTTGGGTGAATTCGGGTTGGCGATTACCGCGGAGGTCTTCGTCCCGGAAGCAACGGACGATCTGCAGATAACGGTCGAAGCCGGAGATCATCAATAGTTGTTTCATGGTTTGGGGTGACTGGGGCAATGCGAAGAATTTCCCTGGGTGTTTTCGGGAAGGCACCAGGTAATCCCTGGCGCCTTCCGGGGTAGATTTCATCAGCACCGGGGTTTCGATTTCCAGGAATCTCTGTTCGTCGGCGAAGTTTCTGACCAACTGGGATAGGCGGCTGCGGAGGATGATATTATGCTGCATTCTGGGGGTGCGCAGGTCCAAGAAACGGTGCCGGAGGCGTAATTCATCGCTGATTTCCTCGAAGCCGTCTATGGGGATCGGCGGTACTTTTGATTCGTTAAGTACATTTAATTCATTTACTTCCACTTCGATATCGCCGGTGGGCATGTCGGGGTTTACCATGCCTTCCGGTCGTAGTCCAACAACACCGGAAACGGAAATCACCCATTCCGGGTGCAGTTGTTGCGCTCTTTGGGTGAGTTCCGGATTTCGGTCGGGGTGGAACACAAGCTGTGTTAATCCATAGCGATCACGGAGGGTAACAAATACCACTCCGCCGATGTCGCGAACCCGGAACACCCATCCCGCCAATTGTACGGATTGGTTTTGGTGTTCTTTTCGTAGTTCTCCACAGGTGTGGCTGCGTAACATGTTACTGCTCTAAGTTCTGAGTTAAGTGTATTTAGGATTATGATGAATGAAGGAAGACGATTTTCGAGTCGGTTGTCAAAAAAAACCGCCATCCCGTCCTGACGGGATAACGGTACAACCTTTTTTTCCACCAGGAATTAGGACCATAGAAATGATAAGTTGAATGTGGTCACAGCTCCAGGATCGCCGGCACCAATGCCAAAATCCCAGCCGGAGATAATGTTTCGTATGCACTGTTCCACACGCTTGCCTGAAGTGGGATTGGACCACCAGGTGTTACCAGTAAATACTACTTTAGTGACTACCCCGGTCTGGTTGATGGTCACTTCCATGTCGATGTTTCCTATCAGTGACACATCGCGTTTTCGTTCGCTGTGGAGGCAGTAGAACACTTCGCCTCTGTTACCGCTAACCACGTCATATATGGACCGGTATTGACGGGTGCCGCCTAAGCCGGAGTCTTCCTCCTCTTTACGGGTAGTGACACCGATTTCCACGGTACCAGACAGACCCAGAGCGCCTTCCTGGTCGGTGAAGGCGTAGACACCAGATACGGTTGTTAATCCGCCGGCTTGGTTTACTTCCGCAGGACCTTTTCTGACAGACGCCAGAGCCAGCAATGCGCCAGCTTCGGTATGTACCCCCAGTTGACCGGGACGGAAGTCGTACCCTTTGGAATCTCCGATTAGGGGTGCAAATTCTTTACGGGCACGGTCAGCGCTGGCAGCGCCACCGGACGGTGCCATAAAGGCGACATCATGTCCGGCATACCGTTTTCCTCCACCGATGCTTGCTCGGTTCACACGTTTTGGTCCGGAGGGACCGGGTTCGTCGGTGGGTTCATCGTCAGGTGCTGAAGAAACAGCGATATCCGATGAAGTTACTCCTAATGGTCTCTGGAGATAATCTTCGATTTTCAATTCCACACCCTGGATTTCGTCGATGATTTGCTCAGAGGTCCAGTCCAGAAATTTGGGCGTTTCCCATTGTTGATTCATATAGTAAATGAAGGCAACATTCGCCAGCAGCGACAGCAGCAACAGGGTTAAGAATCTGCTTTCGAGATGTTCAAAAAAGTTACGATTTAATTCCCGGGGGAATTGTGTGTTGTTAGCCACACTTCACTCCTATTCACAAGCCGATCAGATTGACCGGGTCATGCCTGTTCCACAATGAAATCGAACGTGGTGAACTCGTTTTGGACACAGGTTTGAATGACTTTTAACAGCCACTGATAGGAAATGCGACGATCTCCTTGTATGGTGATAACGCCTTTATGTACTTCCCTGCCTTTTTTCGCCAAGGCAGTTTGATGACTTTGAAGGAATTTACTCAATCCCGGCAGGGTCATGAGGTTCTCGTTGCTAAGTTCGTCGGGACGTGCTAAGATTTCTTCTCGATCAGTACCGGTATCAACAAACAATCCGCGCTGGGACAGTATCACGGCGACTTCTTTAGAAGTAGGCTCTTGGGAGGTCGATGCGGGTAGTTCCACTCCGGGAGCCCTCCTCATCAGATCCCCGGTTGCGGAAAACTGCATCAGCAGAAACAAAAGCATAATCACCATCATGTCCATCAGCGGTGTGAACTTAGGTAATGGCGTCAAAGGATGTTTGTGTTTTTTCCCTTTCGAGGGTGCTTTTGGATCGAATATCATGCTGACAATTTCCTCAATAACCTACCACAGTTGTCCAAGGACAGGAAAACTAAACAACGTTTCCCGATGGTCACCGACCCAAATATTTCGGGCGTGATCCATGGTAGAAACGATGGTTTGAAAGTCGGTGTTTGCCACCGCAGAGATCATGATTTCTTCATGGTCACGATACCGGGGTGGATCACCTACAATATTTTGTTTTATTGTAAATAGCTGACGAGATAGTTCTTTGAAATCATATCGACCGGTTTCCGTAGGTGCGATTTCGAAGCTGGTATCGTGGTCAACCACCTGGTAGCCAATCAGGAATCGATAATCCGCTAAATTGACCCGTAGTGCGAGAACCGGTAATTCTTGTTGTGCCTCTTCCTGCGGTAAAACCGAAGCTCCGATACCTTCCGATGGTGGAGGCAGGTACTGCAGAATGCTGAGGTTGATTAGTTTGGATGTGACCAAGATCAGCGGAATCAGCACCACGATCAGGTTCATGATCGGCATGAGATTCGGCTCCGTCAGCGGCTGCACACGACGACGATAGTTTCCAGTCTTTTCCTTCTTAAGCGAGGGTTTAATTGCCACTGGCGGCGCTCCCTGTTAAGAGATGGATCAGTTTGACTGAATGCTCATCGATATCATCAATAATCGCTGTGGTGGCTGATGTGATGATATGATGAAAGATGAACGACGGAATTGCCACAGACAGACCGGCGAAAGTGGTGAACATAGCAACGGAGATACCTCGAGCCAAGTCACCAGCCACCGAACCACCTCCGGTTGCGGAAAAGCTGGCAAAGGAGACAATCAGACCGAAAATGGTGCCCAGCAGACCGATCAGGGTTGATACATTGGCGATCATTGCCAGGTATCCGGTACGGGCACTGAGGCGGGGTATGATTTCCAATGCGGCTTCATCCACTGTGTTCTGGATAGTACGGAAGTCAATGAATTCCATTTTTTCCGCTTCTTCCAGCGCCTTGCGTACCACTTCCGGCAGCGCACGATGGCTGGCGGATTTGCACAATGCAATGGCACGTTTATAGTCGCCGTTCAACACCAGTTTCCGGATTTCAATCATGAATTTGGGTGCATTGACATTGGAGCGCACGGAGATGTAATACATGCGCTCGATAATGATGGCTACCGAGATCACAAACAGGATCATAATAGCCCACATGAACACCCAACCGGTTTGACCGGGCACAAACGAGTGAAAGAACTCACCCATAATGGTCCTCCTCAACGGGATCCAGATTTCTTTTCAGATTACTGTAAATATGTTAAGTGTTGACGAATTATCTTTAATTGTGATGTACTATGTAGTCTTATGATTTTTTGTTGCTTTTTTATCTATTCAAAGTGTTTTTTTTATTCCCTTGGACGATTCAAAAGGATTTCCGGTTTTTCCAATTTTTTCGCTTGGAACTTCTGCTCGGGCACTTCTTCCGTTACTGTTGGCAATGCTTGCAGGGGGTTAGCGATCGGGGTGATTTCATCGGCTTCGATACGCGGTTCTTCCCTGCTGTAGTAAATATCGAACAACGGTTCGACAATCGGGAATTCGATACGAATTCTAATGCGTTCCGGCTCAGTTTGGGGTTCAGATTTTGTAGTGTCCGCCATTACTTCCTGTTCCGTGGCGGTTGTTTCCTGTTCCTGAGCCAAGATCGGAGTGGTACAATGATACATCAAAACACAAAGCAAAACGCATGCCAGACAACCGATTCCAAATGATTGTAATCGCAGGGGTTTAGGATTTTTATTATTGCAATTCTCGGAAAACATGGATGTTAGCCTCAAAACAGGTCTCCTCGTTATCCCTTTCTTAGATTATTGATCCGGACTTTGTGGTGTTAAGTTACCATAATTATCCGGGTCCAGAGCGGCTAATTTTTCCAGAATTTGGTTAGCATCATTGGAAACTATGGAAAAATTTTCCACAAATTGATGCCCGATTTTCAAGATATCGAGTTGATATTGACTCCAAACAAGTATCCACTGTTCGAAGACGAAAAGGGCGTCTTCTAAGACGATGGTTTCCTGTTCGGCAAATCCCAAGCGGCTCAAGCTAAGTCCGGCTTCTGCGTTTTGGATTTCGCCTTCGCAGATGTTAGTGTATTCAACTACAAAAGCCAGGGATTGATCTTCCAAGGCATTGGTCACATTCCGCTGGAATCCATATTCCTGGAGTCTAAGAGTTATGTCTTCGCCGGTGCGGACAGTGGCTTGGGCATAGATATTAGTTTTTCGGTTTAAGTCATCTGTCAAAGCAGCATATTCAGACGCTTGCAAGCCGGCTAAAGTGGCGCCGTCACCTCGGGAAAGCACTTTATGATAATCGGGAATTGTTGTCCGGTAAGCCTCGACAGTTCTTCGAGTTAGATTTTCACCTTCAGCCAAATATTCCTTGATGGCGTTAATGGATCCCACGCGCGTTGTGTAATCCCAATCCAGGCTGTGATCCTGCAGGCTATCGGCGGATAGATAGGCTTGCTGATATAAATCAATGACTTGTAAGGTCAAGAGCAATAATTCACCGTTCCAAAATTTGAATCGACGTTTGAGCTTGGATTGTTCTCCTAACCTACTGTAATCGGGAAGATCCAGCAACTCATTCAAGGTCGCATGAAGCTGAGTGGCATGGGATAAACGTAGATCCAAGTATTTACGACGGCAATAGTCCTGCTTGGCGGTGATATCCGCAATTAGGGAATCTATGATTGGTTTTTCATCGTCACTTGCTGTTTGGCTTCGAGCAACCAATCCGGCGTTAGCCTGTGGTAGTTCGCTAAGAATCCTGCGATATTCTTCGATGGCAAGTTCTTGATATCCGACGGCATTGCTGGCGATTTTTGCTCGCTGTCTCCCCATTTCTAGTGGATTAGGATCGGTGGGCGGATCCTGGTTGTGGTAAGTTTCAGCATAGTTTTCCAGGATCTCGGCACGTCGAACCATAGCAGCGACTGCCTCCGCGTCCGACCAGGCGATCAATTGATCGTAACCGCTAGTCAGGGTTTCGCTGAGGCGTTTCTTTTCGCGTATTTTGGCATTGAGTTGCGACCGATGAGTGAATTGGATATCGCGAAATGTATGATAGTTCCACTCGAGGACCGCGAATAATGATTTTGAGGCTAAGGGGCGGACACCCTCGATACCTTCGATGTTTCTACTCGACAGCCGTTTGTAAGCGTCAACCGCTTTCTGGAATTCCTGGCGAGCCCCGGCATTATCACCCTGATTCCTCAGAAAGGTTCCACGTTTATAATAGGCATGCACTACATTGGGATCGTCGGGGTAATCTTCGGCGAATTGAGTATAAATTTGACTGGCACCTGCATTGTTTGCCATCTGCCCCATCAGCAAAGCGGCACCGAACAACAGTGTGCTGGCTTCAGCAGAATTGGGATAAGTAGCAACGAAGGTTTGGTTAGCTTCGACTGCTTTATCGGTATTACCGGCTCTGGTGTAGCATTGGGTGGCATTATACAGCGCATCGGAACGAAGCAGGGAATTCGGATACTGGTTGAACAAGCGCATATACAAATCCGCTGCCGGTTCCGGTTGATCCAGCTCGGTGGCTAATATATAGGCGTGATTGTATAGAGCGCGATCCATGAATTGGGAATTGGGATACCTTTCTTCCAACTGTTCATAGGCGTTGACTGCGTTGTAGTAATCCCGACCCTCAGTAAATTCCAATCCGGCATTGAACAAAGCGGCATCGGTATATTGGAAGTCCGGAATTTCGTCGGCGACTCGTTTATATTCCCTGCCTGCGTTTTGATGGTCAAGGGCGATATTGGTAGTTTTTGCGTTCTTGCTGAGCTCATCCGCAGATTGGAATATGGCTTCAGCCATGCGGATACGCACCGATTCTTTAAATTCGGGGTCGATATCCAGTTCAAGCAGGTGTCGGGCTCGGGATTCAGTTCCCGCATAGTCCCCTTCTTCGATATGCCCGTTCAGGATTAGTTTATTGGCTTCTATGACATCGGACTCGTCACCGACAGATTTTTCTTCCACTAGAACCAACCAGTAACGCGACATGGCAAATTCGTTGACATCAAAGAACAGCTTGCCTGCATACCATAGATAAAGAGGTGTTTTATCGCCATTTGGGAACAGGGATAAATAGGTGTCCAAGGCTTGGCAGAATAGGATTTCCGATGTATTTAAATACCGATACCAGCTTGGATATTGGTCATCGAAGTCGGCACGGATTTCCACTGTTTGGATAATTTCATTTCTTTGTGTTTCACCAAAGACATAACCTCCGCTTTTTTCAGCATCGACAATAGCAAAAGCGGCTACGACTGCATTTTTTGCAGCGGTTTCGCGACGTTCGGTATCTTCGGGATATTCCCGGCATAGGGACAGGAACTGGTGGTAGGCGTCTAAGTATCGCTCCAACGGGGGGTTATAGAGCATCATGGCAACGTTCATGTGGACATTCGGCGCCCAGTTAGATGCGGGGAAAGCATCCAGAAATCTCTGGCAAAAGGATACTGCTTTTTCTAAAGCTTGTGGGTCTCTGCTCTGTACGGCTTCCGTGGTGATTTCATCAGTGCTCTTTAAGAGGAACGACTCACGTTTGGCATCCACCAGCACACCAAGTTCAGGATCGGGATTTGCCTGGCGCCAGGCACCTTCCGGACCGTATACCACCATGAACAACTCGCGCTCCTCAATGGCGCGAATTCCGGCATCTTCCATGGCGATGATCTTCTGTTCATGGACGTCAACCACTTCTGGAGTCAACGGATAGAATGTGATGTAGAGATCATAGGCAGCGACGGCTTGTTCCCACTCAAATAACCTGGCATGGATTTCCCCCATTTGTTGAATCACATCCTTACCATAGGTGTCACGACGATATGGATTATCTTGCACAAACCGGGCAACGTTTTCCAATCCTCCTTCCCCCCATTGTTTGGAAGTAAAAAGCAGCGCCAGATACCGCACAGATTTCTGATAGAAGGATGAGACTTCAGAAGGCTCTAAACGGTTTTCATGCGCCAAAGTGGTTTCGATGCATTGTGTAAAGGCATCTACAGCCTGATTGAAACGGTTTGCTCGATAATTCGCCCATCCTATTTTGAAATAAGCATCGTTATGGTGCAGGGTGTCTGGGGTACTTAACACGGATCGATACGCGGATATCGCCAGATCCATGTTCGATTCCAGATCCTCGGGGTTTTCAATTTCCTGGAAGAAGTTATAGTCCCCAACCCCAAGATATACCATTGATAAATATGGACTTTCGGGGAAATAATTGACTATCCGCTGGTAATTTTCGATGATTTTATGTTTGTTTTCGGGATCGTTTTCGCTTTCGTATAGTTTTGCCAAATTATACAAACAGTCGTCGACGTATTTGCCATGAGGATAGTCATTGAGAATGCGCTGGTATATTTCCTTAGCACTGGAATAATCCGGTATTGGGCGTTTGGGAATCGGCTCGCCTTTGGCTTGTGCATCCTCGACATCTTCATTCCATTGGTCGAAGGTTAAGAGGAAATTGGCACCGTCATCCTGGTAGTACAACTCCGCCAAGCGGTACAGGAAATCCTGCAATACTTCGGCACGCTGGGGATACTTCGCCAGGAATTCATTGGTCTCCATGGTGAGCAACAGGGCTTCAGCACGGGCAATCAGCGCCTTTCTTTCCTCGCTGAGTAATTCGAATCCCCGCTCACGTTCCGCTAAGTATCCTTGGCGTATCTGCTGAAGTTCGCCTGGGGACATCCGAGAAATTTGATACCGTTCCACCATCTTCAGCAGTTCGATGAACCGGCTGCGTAGGGATTCAATTTCCGCCAAGGTTTCCGGGGTTTCCGCCAATGCGCGGTCTTTGATGGATTCCAGTTCGCGGATTTTTTCCAGAATCAGTTGACCTTCATTGACCCAATCCGCCATTTCACCATATTGTTCCCCTGCGGTGACATCCATCCACCGGTTTAAAATATCGGTGGGGATGGTTTCCGAAGGAGCAGGTGCAGGTTGGGCATTCAACAGGCTTGCCAACAATGCGATGGCAACTGTAGATGCCAGCCAATGCCAAATTTTCTTTCTTTTAGGAGCTTTGGCGATTGGGCTGTCGAAATTCATAAAGGTGCAGCTCTTATTCATTCTGGTTATCCACACCTGTTTCAGCGGGCTCCGGTTCAGATATTCCGCTTTCCAGGTCTATGAGTAACTGATTGATAGAATTGAGATAACTGTTCACATCATCCAAACGGGACTGCCGCTGACCATACCGGGCAAACAATCCGCCGGACATGTAGGATCGGCGGAAGCTGAATTCCGCCCACCGGCTCAAATTGGTTTCCGGGATTTCCGGATTTATGTCATCGAACTGTGATCGCTGGAAATCCATCTCGGCAAATGCTTCCGCCAGTTTTATCCGATCCTGTTCCAACTGGAATCTTGCATTGTAATCTTTCATACTCAAAGATTGTTTTTCCATCTCTTTCGTTGAAGCAAGATTGGCTTCCAGCTTTTCCATTTCCTCGTCAGCATTCTGAATCGCCCATGCTGAGAAGGACTTAGCAAATTGGGCGTCATGTTCCTGCAAGAAGGGTGGATTCCGCAGTGCAATCATCTGGCGCAATACATCAAGCCGTGAATGTAGAACAGTGGCTTTGTCTTGGATGTTCAGGAAATTATGCAGGGTCGAAGAAATGCTAGTTCTTTCCACGGGTTCAGACAATTCTCCCAGATCCCTGACGATATGCGCTATGGCGGTTTGCTCGGCAAATACCGGTTGTAAATGCTGATTGGCTTCCCACATTTCCAAGACACGCAGTCGTTGCATCAGGATAGTCATGTTGCTGCGGGTTTCCAGATATCGTTCAAACAGATCCCGACGTCCACTTATAAACACCGCATCTTCAAGGCTTTTAATTGCCTGGAATGTCATTAGGATTTGTTTACGTTCCTGAAGGGCGCTTTCTAACTCCCAGCTCAAAACGGCATCGTCCATCACTGACTGGAATACATCCTTACCCTTATCAGGAGCAACGGGAGTTTGCTGACTGTAGGCATCCAGGCAGGCTGCTTCATATGCAACTTTGTCTGATGGGAAATAGGTTAGCAGTTCTTGGGTTGTCTCCACAGTTTTAAGGTAATCCTTGAGCAGGAAGTACGCCCAAGCTTTTTCCAACAATGACATTGGGTAACATGGGGAACTGTTATCGACGGCGGATAATAAGTCAATTGCTTCTGCAAACTCACCTAAATCACTATAAATACTCGCCAGCCGCACTTTGGCGTCGTCTATGATGTGTTTATGAATATTATTTTTAGAAATAGTCTCCTGCAGTATCCGAATGGCGATTTCCTCATCACCGTTCAAGGCTCTCGCAGAAGCAAGCAGGATATCGCCCAGTACGCGAACATCGGAATTTGGGCTGATTGAGGTGGTATAGGTGATAGTCTTATCGTATTCGCTTAGGACAAACGATATTCGCGACATTCGGTGGTTGATACTGTCCTGTAAAGAAGTTTCCAACTGGGCGATTCCGGATTCGGATGTCTCATAGAGATTTGCCATTTCCCGGTACAGGTTTAAATCATCAAGGATAGCAAAGGCACGAATAATGGCATCATCCCAATATAGCGACTCTTGGAAACCTTCTATAATTCGATAGTAGCCGGAAAATGCGTGGTACAACAACCCCAACGATTGCAAGGCTTCACTGCGGTAGAAGAGGATGTCATCAATAGTTTTATATCCGTACGCGTCCAAGATGCTGTCGAACCATAGGACGGAAAGCTGCCATTTTTGCTGGGCATATGCCTCCAACCCGAGTTTGTACTCCTCTTTGAACATGCGGAACTTCTGCTCTACACTGGCGCTTTCGATCAATTGGTTACGGATTTCATCAATCTGAATCAGAGATCTAAAGTGTTCTTCGAGTTGGGACTTTTCCCATGCAGGGTAGGCTTCGTTGATCCTGCGATCGCTGAAAGTTGTGGTATTAAAAGGAGTAAAGGGGGGCAGGTTTGTCCAGGTGTGGTTCGTGATGTCGGACGGTTTCAGGCTTCCTTCTTTTCGTCGAAGTTTGATTTCTTTAACCACCATTTGGGTTAAGCCCGCCAGGTAGGTTTCCCGCATGTGCATATCTTTAGTAAAATCAATACTTCTGTCTAGGAAATATTTTGTAGAATATTCATGGAAAAGACTATCAGCGGGGACACCGAGCACATGAGATTGGGCGTTGATAACGCTTACAGGTAGTAAAACAAGAATGACCCCAGCCAGCAGGGTCAGCCATCGAAATCGTTCGCTAAAAGCCATTTGGCATCCACGAAATGTCCATTCTCCAACCGAATGACGTAATCCGAGATGGGTTTATAACATATCGGATACAAACAGTATATTACATTTTTCAGTATTTGTCAAGGGAAAAATGTAGAAATCAAGGAAATAGTCA